>CAYTSL010000433.1:0-1931 GCA_964440415.1 uncultured Flavobacteriaceae bacterium | reverse complement strand
AAAATAAGCACCTATTGGTTATATAACTTCCAGAATGGGATAACCTATTACTATTGGGGGCGAATAGCTCCAACAGATGCTATTCAACCTGGTTTTGGTTACACCCAAAAAGGAACCGGAAACGCAGGAAGTGAACAACAATATATTTTTGAAGGCAAGCCAAATAATGGCACAATTCTTATTGCAGCAGATGATGTCAGTGATGCCTTCGAAGCAGCCAACGGAGGAGAAAGCGTTCAGGACGTAACCTTAACAACATCTTTAATTGGTAATCCATATCCATCAGCTTTGGATGCTATTCAATTTATAGATGATAATATTCCTCTTGCAGGTGGCATTACTAGTGGCACTATTCTTTTATGGGAACAATGGGCAGCTAATACTCATTATCTTGATTATTATGAAGGAGGATATGGATATATAAATAAAACAGAAACAGAAAGAGCTTATCAGCATGCTGATATTCCAATTTCAGGCGGCGGTGGCCAGGGTATTAAAAGGCCAACAAATTATATTCCTATAGGACAAAGTTTCTTTGTAGAGGTGATTCAGGATGGAAATATCGTATTTAATAATGGACAACGTGTCTTTATTAAGGAGAGTGATATCATGTCAGATCAGGAAGATCCAAATTATGAAAACAACGGTTCATCCTTCTTTAGAAACTCTAATTCTGAAAACACTGAATCTAATTCAGAGGAGTTGGCAGCTGAAACACAAATCTTGCGTCTCGAGTTTGGCGTTTCCAGTGGAGCAAGCAGAAGCTTCGTTCTTGGCTTTACTGAAGATGCAACCGATGGATACGACTATGGTTTAGATGGTGGATTGATCAATGACCCACCTGATGATGATATGGGCAGCCTTTTAAACGGCCAACAATATGTTATTCAGGCTTTTGCTCCTTATACTCCGGACAAAGAAATAGATCTGGTATTACATGCTTCGGGGAATTTTACATATACCTTAAAATCAACAGAGATCTCTAATTTCCCTGAAGATCAGGATCTGTTCATTAGAGATAATCTAACAGACACCTATTATGATCTACGATATGCAGAGCCATACAATTTTACCTCTGTAGCCGGATCATTTACAGATCGATTCAAAGTGATCTTCCAGGATCCTTCAACATTATCAGCAGAAGAAATAACATTAGACAATACGTATATCTACGTGAATCAATCTGAAGATAAATTATACGTCAGTCAATTGACAGATCAGGTCAATAAATTAAGTATTACAAACCTATTGGGACAGCCGATAATATCGTATAATCAAATAGATAACCAGACTTTAGAAAACGGATTGGATATATCATATCTAAATACTGGAGTTTATATTGTCAGTATTTCTTATGATAACAATCAAACTATCGATAAAAAATTGATTGTTCAATAAGGCAAAAGATCATTTTAATTATATAAAAAAATCAAAGCTTAAGGTTTTGATTTTTTTTTGTTTAAAACCATCCTTTTAACTATAAATCATTAATTTTGCACACTTAATTGCAAAGCGATAAAATTAAACAGTATGTTTCCTGAATATAAAGGACTTGATTTACCTAGAGTTGCCGATGAAATCTTAAAAAGTTGGCAGGAGGAAAACATATTTGAAAAAAGTATTTCTTTACGCGAAGGTAAACCACCTTACGTCTTTTTTGAAGGACCACCATCAGCAAATGGTCTACCCGGTGTTCATCACGTGTTAGCGCGTGCCATTAAGGATATATTTCTGCGATTTAAAACCATGAAAGGTTACCAAGTTAAGCGAAAAGCGGGTTGGGATACTCATGGATTACCAATTGAACTAGGCGTTGAAAAAGAACTAGGAATTACAAAAGAAGATATTGGCAAAAAAATAACTGTTGAAGATTATAATGAGGCTTGTAAAAAAGCAGTTATGCGTTACACAGATGTCTGGAATGACCTAAC
>CAYTSL010000432.1:0-1932 GCA_964440415.1 uncultured Flavobacteriaceae bacterium | reverse complement strand
TCTTAGGGCAGCATTTTCGTCTGGTAATTGTTCAAATTTTTCGAAGATATGAGCCGTTTGTCTTCCGTAGCGATGCACCAATGATTTGATATCAGTTTTGCTAAACCCGTAGGCTTGCCATTCTGGGAATATACTTTTGACATAACTTTTTACTTCTTTGTAGTTTTCAAAAGAGTTTTCAGTGAGTGGCAGATTTTCAGTTTGTATGGACTTTAAGGTAAGTCCCAGATCTTTTGAAGCCCTTTTATCGACCAGGTCAACAATGCGTTCGGCCATTTTTCTATAGCCCGTAAGTTTACCACCGGCAATTGAAATGAGCCCCGAAGGAGATTCAAAGATTTCATCCTTTCGTGAGAGCTCACCAGCCGATTTTCCTTCCTCATAGATCAATGGTCTCAGACCGGCCCAGCTCGAAATAATATCTTCTTGTTTTAGTTCTATTTCCGGAAACATATTATTTACGGCATGGATCAGGTACAGGGTGTCGACAAGCTCAACGTTGACCGTTTCAGGTTCCTTTTCAAATTTCGTATCGGTGGTACCCACATAGGTAATGTGCCCTCTTGGAATCGCAAAAATCATCCTTCCATCCGGTACGTCAAAATAGACAGATTGCTTCACAGGGAGTTTTTCAAAAGGAAACACCAAATGCACGCCTTTGGTAAGCTGTAATCTTTTTGATTTGTTAGCAACAGGATCCATATGCTCGCGAACATCATCCACCCAAGGCCCTGTGGCATTGATTACGTAGTTCGCTTTTACCGATAATTCCTGATCCAAAAGATGGTCATAAACCAAAGCCCCACTCACGAGCTCATTTGAATAATGCAATGACTTAAGCTCTGCATAATTAAGAGCCAGGGCCTGATGTTGAACAGCAGTTTTCAGCACTTCTATGGTAAGTCGTGCATCATCGGTTCGGTATTCGGCATAAAAACCTGCTCCTTCGAGGATGTCTTGGGGTAGCAAAGGTTCCTTGACCAGGGCAGTTTCTTTATCCAGCATCTGTCTTTTGTCTTCTCCCTCCACCTTGGCCAGAATATCGTAGATCTTGAGGCCGATGGAAGTAAGCCAGGAGCCATAGGTGCCGTTTTCAATAATGGGAAGGATCATTTTATCAGGCACCACCAGATGAGGCGCCAATTTGTGAAGGATGGCCCTTTCGGAGCCCACCTCTTTTACCAACCAAAAATCAAATTGCTTTAAATACCGCAAGCCACCATGTATGAGTTTGGTGGATTTAGAACTGGTGCCTGAAGCAAAATCATTTTGTTCTACCAGAGCAACCTTAAGCCCTCTGGTTGCTGCATCAAGCGCTATACCTGCTCCCGTGATACCACCACCAATGATGAGCAGGTCGAAGGTTTCAGTGGCTAACCTGCTGCTGAGTTTTTCTCTTTGTAAATTTGAAAATGACGACATGTTAATAGCCTTGCTGAATTTGTGTAGGGATACCGTCGATACTCACTTCATTCTTTTCTTTCCAATAGTCTTTAATGCCTTCTTCACCTTTTTGTTTGGCCCAATCATCAAGTTGTCTGCGTTCCTCCTTAAAGTCAAAATAAGGGATAGACATACCGCAGGAGGTTTGTACCATGTCTATGTCTATGGCAATGATCTGCCTTGTTCCTGCCAGCTTTGGAAAATGTGCAATACTGTTTGACCATTCCTTGTCATTCGGGTTGATCACGTTTCCTTTTCCGAAAAGTCTCAGAATCATTGGAGCCCCTTCAAAGGCGCAGAACATCACCGTGATACGTCCGTCAACCCCAAGATGAGCCGCGGTTTCGTTACCACTTCCTGTCAGATTTAACCAAAGTACCTTCTTCTGATCAATTACCCTAAAGCTGTCCATACCTTTGGGAGACAGATTGATTCTACTTTTATCTGTGGCAGTTGCCACAAAAAAGATCTTTTGTTCTGAAATGAATT
>CAYTSL010000431.1:0-1938 GCA_964440415.1 uncultured Flavobacteriaceae bacterium | reverse complement strand
CTGGACCTAGGATCAGGCTCTTTACCGAGGACTTTATCAATATCCTCGATGAGCTTCCACGGGCAACGTTTGCGCTGGTATTTTTTGAAGAGTATATCACGCAGGGCTTCCCAGTGTTCATCAGTGGGTGTCTCGATACTTTCCCAGACAGCGGGGTTCGCTCTAGTGCCTTTCAGCGCGGTGGTGAATTTCCAATACTTGGAATGATAGATCCCACGGTAAAAGCGCATGCCTTCCTCGGTCTCTTCTTTCCACTCATGTCGTTGCTGAATTTGCATGGCATGATGCTCACGCACTACGAGTATGAAATCAACTGAAAAATTTGCGCTCCCCGTTCCTCCAGCTATCACGGTTGCCATGTTAAGTGATCAACTACATTGTAATTCAACCCCGATTACTATTTTGCGAGTTTTGCCTTGCCTGACCGCAGTCCACTCTTACTATAGACTTGTTTCAGCTATTTTATCTTGTCTTCCCACGCAACACCCTATCTACCACTCAACATAATGCTCTCAACAACCCCAACCCAAAAGCAAACTCCTAGCGGTCTTGCCTTCTCTGGGGCATCTTTCATTCTGCATACTACGATGGCGATACGGCTAGCCTTCCTCACTCTATGTATCTTAATAAGCTCACTGCTCAGTTCGGGCCAGGACGCTTCGGCTATTGAGCCGGAGGCGAAAAAATCTATCTATGTGATCCCCATTCAGGGAACGATCGATAAGCCCAATCTTTTCATCCTGCGCCGTGGATTGAAAGAGGCCATTGCTAACGACGTCGATATGGTCGTTCTGGATATGGACACTCCTGGCGGTCGGGTCGATTATTGCCTCGAAATGATGGATATGCTGGCCCGGTTCGATGGGATTACTGCGACCTACGTTAATTCGAATGCAATTTCAGCGGGCTCATTTATTGCCGCCGCGACGCAAGATATTTACTTTGCACCAAGAGGGAAAATGGGTGCCTCCGCAGTGATTCAAGGGGGTGGTCAGGATGTGCCTGAAACGGCGGGCCTGAAGATCGAAAGTTATCTGAGGGCCGACATTCGCTCATTGACTGAAGATTACCTCTATCGTTCTGATGTCATACGGGCCATGTTGGATGCGGACTTTGAGTTTAAAATCGGTGACGATGTGATCAAACCAGCGGGGGAGCTACTCACCCTGACCGCTACAGAGGCGCACCGCACCTATGGAGATCCCGCCACAAGCCTTCTCGGGAGTGGCATCTATGAGTCAATCGACTCCTTATTAGATGCTCGTTTTGGAGCGGGAGAATATGTGATTAAAGATTTTGAAGTGACCTATTCTGAGGGGTTTGCGAAGTGGGCGTTTACGTTCGCGCCGGCTCTGATTGGTTTGGGTCTGCTGCTACTCTTTCTTGAATTCAAGACGCCCGGCTTCGGAATCTTTGGAATTGCTGGTCTCGCGCTTATCGCTGTGTTTTTTATCATTCAAAACATCGCTGGGCTAGCTGGGAATGAGCCGATGCTGTTCTTCGCGCTTGGAGTGCTACTGGTTTTGGTAGAGCTTTTCTTTTTTCCGGGCGTGATCGTCGTTGCGGTGAGTGGGCTCGTCTTGATGCTTGGCTCTGTACTTTGGTCGATGATCGATGTCTGGCCTGAAGAGGGGATCGTCATTTCGCCGGATGTACTTTTGCAGCCAACGGTTAATTTGATTTATGGGCTAGCGATTGCTTTTGTCGGTATCCTGGTGGTTTCGCGGTTTTTCCCAGGATCATGGATGGAGCGCAAAATGGTCCTCGCGGAATCCGTCGGCGGACCAGTGAAAGAAGACCTTTTAGCGGCGCTTCCAGAGACTGGCTCAAAGGGCTTGGCGGTGACGGATCTTTTCCCGAGCGGTCGGGTGGAGATCGATGGCAAACGCTATGAAGCGCAATCTGCTCTAGGTGCCATAGATCATGGTAGCGCCGTGC
>CAYTSL010000430.1:0-1940 GCA_964440415.1 uncultured Flavobacteriaceae bacterium | reverse complement strand
CATCTTTTAAGCTGTTTATTGGCTTACCAATGTTGTAAATATTATCTCTAGTTGCATTATTCGGATTCGTACATACAAATATATCAAGACCACCCAATCCCAAATGCCCATCAGTAGCAAAATACAATTCTCCCGAACTACTAATAAACGGAAATGTATCACGTCCCTCTGTATTTATTTGAGGTCCTAGGTTCATAGGATCTCCAAAAGTTCCATCACTTATTATATCAACAACGTAAATATCACTTAAACCTTTGGTTCCAGGCATGTCTGAAGCAAAATATAACTTTGAATTATCTTGAGATAAGGATGGGTGTGCAACAGAATACTCGGTACTATTAAACGGAAGTTCTACTATATCTGTCCAATAACTACCACTTCTATATGCTCTATATAACTTTAATCTAATTATTCCTGTTTTGTCTTTTTGATAACCATTATCATAACTATTTCTAGTAAAATACATTGTTCTTCCATCACTTGTTATAGCTACACTTGACTCGTTGTATTTTGTATTAAAATCGCCTTCGACCTTAACAGCATCAACTAAGTTTCCTTCTTGAGATATAGTAGCGTTGTACAATTGTAAAAAGGGTAGACCTGTCCACTTGTGAGTAATTTTACTGGAAACCCCAACATCTCTTGATGATGAAAAAATGACACCTCCATCATGATCGAAACCCGCTGCAAAGTCAGAAAGATTTGTATTTATCCCGACAGTCTTTATACTATATCGGTTAGATTGAGCTTTAATTTTTTCTAAATAGTTCGAATCATACTTCAATAAAGATGCTCTGGAGTCATTAGCGTTTAAATCTGCTAATTGCTCTAGCCATAGATCTGAATTGCTATAATCTCCAATAGCTTTCAAAGCTTGCGAGTATCTAAAATAGTATTCCCCTTTTACATTAGGCAAATCATAATTCATTAATTCTTTGTACCACAACACAGCGTTTTCCATATCTGCATTATGGTAGTACGAATCCGCTAAATTTGCAAAAATTTCAGAAGATTTTTCATCGTTCTCGATTGCTCTTAAATATATTTTAATTGAGTTATCGTACGCAAATCGTTCAAACAATTTATTGCCTTTCTCCACTAATTTACTTTGTGAGATTATAGGATTGCATGTTAGCAGTAAAACACTAAGCGACAATATAATTTTAACTGATCTCATATTATAGTTTTATTAAATTTAAAAGAATCTAGGAGATATAATTCCGTCCTTACTTGATCTTAATTCGTATCTCAAAATAATTTCGTGTGAGCCACTATTGTAATTATTTAACTCAGTGGTTTCCCAATCATAGGCATAACCAATCATCAAGCCTTCTGATAATTGAAACCCTATTAAACCACTTAACGCGGCATCCCAACGATAAGCAAGGCCCAAAGTTAGTTTATCATTGAGTAACAAATTTCCAGATAAATCGGCTTGTAGTGGGGCTCCTTGAACTGCTTTAAATAAAACCGCTGGTTTTAATTTTAAGTCGGCGCTCAAATCAAAGACATAGCCTGCAATTAAATAGTGATTTACTCTGTCCTTAGCTAGATAAGAAATGGAATTCACTTCATTATCATAGTATTTCGTCCTTAATAATGTTGGTGCAGAATATCCTAAATAAAATTTATCGGTATGATAGTAAATTCCGAATCCTACATTTGGAGAAAACTTATTATCCACATTATTAGACAAATCAAAATCATCATCTGTAGGGTTTTCTGGATTGGTTCTAGTAAAGTCAATATTTAACAAGTGTGCTCCAGCTTTTAACCCAAACGCTAATTGACCATTGTCAGATATGTTAATCGTATAGGATAAATCTATATCTAAATAGGTTTCGTCCTGAATCCAAATTTGATCTCTAACTAAAGAAACTCCTAAGCCCAGTTTATTATTTCTTAAAGGTGTATGTCCTGAAAACGTCATAGTTCTAGGT
>CAYTSL010000429.1:0-1942 GCA_964440415.1 uncultured Flavobacteriaceae bacterium | reverse complement strand
TGCATGAATATGGAAAAAGCGGCACTGGTTTGGAGGAATTGGAAAAACTCTATACGGCGTTCATAAAGGAATATTCAATAATTGAGAAGGCAATAGATGTTGAAATGGAAAAACTTGGAAACACAAAATAAAACCAAATGAATAAGAAAAGACTTTTGCTTGCAGAAGATGATGAATTATTGGCGGCTCTACTTAATTACCGACTTGAAAAAAGCGGTTATCAGGTAAGCTTGAGCAATAATGGGAAAGAAGTGAAAGATCAACTTGGAAAAGAAATGCCAGATTTGATTATTAGTGATATTATGATGCCGTATTTCTCGGGGCTTGAACTTATTGATTATGTAAGAAATGAGTTAAAATCCAAAACACCCATTATTATTATTTCATCTGCCGGCAATGAAGAAAATGTATTAAACGCATTTAATCTAGGGGCCAATGACTTCATTTCAAAGCCAGTGAGTCCTGCAGAACTGATTGTGCGTATAGAACGAGAACTAGCTAAGAACCAATAATTGTTCGAAAAACTTACATACAAGGCAATTCCATTATTAAGTGTGCCAAAGATCCATACAGATCTTTTGTGGGATTTGACTATGCTTTTTATGGGCTTAGCTATTGTTATTTTTTCAACAGTTTTTTATTTCAGAAATAAGCTTACGACCAATGCTCACAGAATAAAGGAAAAGAAAAAGGAACTGTCTCCTATGATCAGTGAATTTATCTTTTACTCCAAGGATGCTCCTAAAGAAGAGAAGCACATCTATATCAAGCATAAAATCCTAATTAGGGAATTGTTGAAAAATGATTTCGACCGTAAAGTCCTTATCAGCATACTTCTTGACTTAAGGAAAGATGTATCTGGCGAGACCCAAAAACAATTAATTCATCTCTATAAAAATTTGGGCTTACACGAAGATGCTTACAAAAAATTAAAGAGCTGGCGTTGGGAAGTTGTTGCCAAAGGTATAATGGAACTAACACAGATGCAGGTGACAGAGTCATACCAAATGATTGTTGGGTTTATAAATAATAAAAGGAGTGTTATTAGAAAGCAGGCAGAAATTGCTACCGTAACCCTTAAAAATGAAGGGATCTCCTATTTTATGGATACCACAAAATATAGGATTTCTGAATGGCAACAACTTGTTCTCTTAGAAGTGCTACAAAACAATAAAGATTTTGAGCCTCCTAGATTCAAAGCTTGGCTTACTTCGAAAAATAAGCACGTGGTTCTATTAGCTCTCAGGCTCATAAAATACTTCAACCAGAACGATGCAAAAGAATCCTTAATTGAACTTGTAAAACATCGCAACAACCAAATCAAGGAAGAAGCAATATACTGTTTAAGGGAATTCCATGTGGTAGAAGCTTTAGATACTTTAAAATTGGTGTTTTGGAGATGCTCAACAGATATTAAGATTTTAATTCTAGGAGCTATTGCGGAATTGGGTGATACTGGGGATATCGAATTTTTAAAACGGATAGAACATAAAAGTCTCCATTTTTCAGTAAAAAGTAAGGCATTAAATGCAATCAATTCAATTGCCCCAGAAAGCATTATGCCGACAAAAGGTATAGAAAGCACTGATAGTATTACGGTACCAGATGATATAATAAAAGAAACCATGAAGAAAGAAGTCAATGAAGAAAGACCAGCTGATGATACTATTTATAACCCAAAGGATGTTTCACCTGAAGAAATTGAATCTGAACCTTTTGAAATTGATTTCCCAATTAAGGAAAATGTAATTGAGGATAATACAGATGTGAATAATCTGGAAGAAGAGCAATTATTAGGCTTTTTACCAATAGTAGTTACTAGTGAAGCTAAATCAGAAGAAATTGAAGTAGATGTTAATATTCTAGACGTTATATATAGTGAAATTAACGCTACTAAGAAATCTGAAGAACAGGAAATGGTTGAGGAGATTAAACATTTAGA
>CAYTSL010000428.1:0-1949 GCA_964440415.1 uncultured Flavobacteriaceae bacterium | reverse complement strand
GAAATTCAGAAACTTTCTAATCTTAAAAAACAACTTGAACAATTAAAAGAATAGTCTTTCTTAACTAATAATAACTCAATTGAAATGTGCTCTTCTATTGCCTTATATTGTCTTTAAACAACCTTAAAATATCTGAATATTTATAAAAAATCCGTTTGCCTACTTTAGCTGTTCTAATATTATAATCAGTAGCAAAGGTTGACATTTTTGTATTACCGTAGTTAAAGAATTCCTGAACTTCCTTTTTAGGGACCCAGTCATCTATTAATTTTGAAGTTTCTAGTTTAGAAATTGGAGTGCCTTTTGTTTTCATTTGAATTTATTTGAATTCAAATATCTAAAGAATAAGTAATAATTTTTGGAACAAATAAATAACTAAGATAAAATTAAACGTTCTACTCGTTTAATCTTAAAACGCCTACTGCCTAGTTCTCCATAATTTAATTGCTCATCAAAACCATCATTCAAAATGGACTTATCTCTTAATAATATTGAAAGCAAATCGTAAAACTCACATTTAAAATCTGGTTCATAAAATTTGAAAATACCAATATCTAGATTATTGGATTTTAGGTGCATATATAGATTGTAAAAATCTATCTTATGCGGAAAATTAGTAACTTTTCCTGTTGATTTAATTATACTATGTTCATAAAATGGCAATTTATGGTCCAGCATTTCTTGATTAATTAATTCTTTTAGTGCCTTAAATTTATTTTTTAACGGTTCGAAGGCTACATGCAGGTTTCCATTTTTTTCTTGTCTTTTTAGTTTGGCAGTTATTTTCTTTAAATCTAAACCGAAATCAAAGGCTAATTGATTTCTAAAAAAATTTAAACTATAAGCTTTGTAATAAAACCATGTTGTAAGATATAGATAATAATAATTATGTGTTTCCTGAAATTCGTCAAAGAGCTTAAAAAAATCTTCAATTGAAACAAAAAACTTGGTTGTTAGTTTTGTAATTCCAAATGATTCCAATAACGAAAGAACTTCATTATCTGTGTGCATTGATAATGTTGGTAGGTCTCGATATAAACGTATAAACTTTTGAATTGGGTTAAGTTTTAGTATTTCTTCCCGGTTATTTTTCCAGTATGTAATAATCTGAACTCTGTCCATGTTAAGGTAAGTGATAAGCTTTTCTTTATGCTCATTGTTCATATCTTTAAGTTTCTCTTTCATTTTAATAATTTTTTAAAATGTTTTTGCAATTTCTTCTTAGCTACTTTTAATATGTCATCACTCACGAGGAAATAATGACTGTCCATATCATTAGTGCTTGTATGTCCCATTAAACTCTTTATTACAAGACTTTCTCTAATTCCCGATTCATGTATGGTTTGTCTAAAAAATCGTCTTGCCGCATATGTGCTCAATGGAAAGTCTATTTTTGTCATGGCCGCTATCAGTTTTAAATTTAAATTAAGCTTATCCAAACTTCTTTTAGGCAATATCCTTTGCTCGGGTATTTTATCTGCGTACTTGTCCAAAATTTTAAGTGTTTGTATTGTTAAGAATTGTTTGGTTTGCACTTTTGATTTTTTCCTTTGCAGTTCTATTAGTCCATTCTCAACATCAGACTGTCTTAAATCAATAGCATCACAATAACTTAATCCCGTATTACATAAAAATACAAAAATATCTCTGTAAACTTCTAAGGTCTTATTCCTAACCAAATCCATATTTACTATATCTATAAAGTTTTCATTAGTTAAACGTGGCTTAACAGCTTTTTTGAAGGGTATTTTTACTCCTGAAAAAGGATTTAATGTTATTTGTTCTTCAAACAACAGCTTATTAAATATTGGTTTGATATTTTTTATAATAGAATTCACTGATTGACTATTAAGTCCAATTTTATTCTCTTTCGGAATTGGTGTTTTTAAATAGTCAATAAATTTTGAAACATGTACTCTTTTAAAATTCTTAGCACCGATATTTAATAA
>CAYTSL010000427.1:0-1962 GCA_964440415.1 uncultured Flavobacteriaceae bacterium | reverse complement strand
CTCGGCCAATAGCAACCCGCTGTTTTTGACCACCAGAAAGCTGTCTGGGTTTACGTTCCAGTAGATGCTCTATTTGCAGGATCCGTGCTGCTTCATGCACTTTTCGTGCAATTACATCCTTCTTTTCGTGTGCCATGCGTAAAGGGAATCCAATGTTTTGTGCTACAGTTTTATGTGGGTAGAGAGCGTAGGACTGGAACACCATAGCCAAGCCTCTTTCACCTGGAGATAACCCGTCAAGATCCTGTTCATCGATCGAAATTAGGCCTGCTTCAAACTCTTCGAGCCCAGCCAAAAGGCGGAGCAGGGTCGACTTCCCACAACCAGAAGGTCCCACAATCACTACAAACTCACCAGATTCGATATCCAGGTCAACTTTATCGAGAATCTTTACTCCATCGTACTCTTTGCAGACTCCTTGTATTGCGACTTTTGCCATCTCTATTTCCTCTGCTCTAACTGTTCACATAATCTCGACGATTCTTGAGACTGAAATCGTCCCAAAACGTACGTCCAACCTTGCAACACCATCCTCCCAAAGAATCACACCATATCCATGCTCTGTTGAGAGGAAATACCGTCCATCCGCAGGGGGCTTGCCTTCAATTACGAGGGTTTCATCAACAGCATCGTATCGCACTCCACTATAGGCTTGCAACAAAGTCCAGGAGGATAACGCACGTGCATAAAAATGCCCACATTCGTATTCATTGAATGGATTACGAAGGGTTCCGTCATATCGTTTCCGTGCTGCAGAGACGATTTTCAATGCGGAATTAAAGTCTCCAACTAGCGCGAGATGGGCTGCTACTTGATATTCAATCCCTGTCCAAACTTCATTGGAATAAATGAAGGGTAACGTCGGCTCTCCACCATGGGGCCATGTGCAAAGCAGTAAACCTCCTTCGTCACCCAGCGCGTAACCTGGCCGCTGTGGATTTTCGTGGCGGGTCAAATCGTCTCTGAAGTTGTAGTGCCAGACCG
Source organism: uncultured Flavobacteriaceae bacterium (assembly GCA_964440415.1). Classification (GTDB taxonomy): domain Bacteria; phylum Bacteroidota; class Bacteroidia; order Flavobacteriales; family Flavobacteriaceae; genus Site-B1. Next base: position 978 of record CAYTSL010000427.1, on the reverse strand, counting down.
AACGTAGATGGCTACTAACCTGTTCATGATCAAGCACAGGTCCCAAACCGCACGTCCTTGCCATCCAATCACCGATCACCCCGTCAGACAAACAGCCTTTACCAATTTGGTATTTTGGCCCTTCCTGTTCAAGTAAATCCAGAGCTTCTCGATGATAAGGAGTAGCTTTAGGATGCAAGACAATAGCATCTGGCCCTCTCATTGCATCACGCCAGTTCAAGAGTTGTTCATAGTACTCACCATTAAACAAACGTTTTCTCATCATGATTTTAAGCCGCGAAAGGATCTCTGGGTAGTCTTTTGTTGATCTTCCGAGCGCTTCGGACATAGCAATAGTGGCAGTCAGAGCAGCGGCGTAAAAGCTTGATGTAAGACTCTCCAATCCCCAGAATTCAATGTCGTATGTGACGTGATGGGGCTCGGTCATTTCGCCTTTACGCTTGGGATCCCAGGCAGTGATACAATATTCAAGACTTGCAACAATCTTTGGCCAGAGGCGGATGAGAAATTTGGAATCGCCACTGATCCGCCATTCACGGTAAATCTTGACTATTCCGCCGAGTTGACCATCGGCTGCCCCAAGGAAATCGTGCAATGTCGAGCGTAAAGGCAGTGCTTGCCGATAGACCTGATGTCCAAGTGTATTCTGACCATCAGTAAATTCCGTTTCCCGTAAACTACGTTCCAACGAAGGGAACAAATGGGCCACAGCATGGGCGTAGTTCCATACATGGCTACACGAACCGAAACAGCATCCCCCAACATCACGGCAACCCTCCCAGACCCAGAAGCGGCCGTCAAACTGGCGCATTACAGTTGGCGATTTCAGGATTGATAAGTTTGCGGAAAGGGCCTCTAAAATCGGAGCAGGCAGGGTTGAGTCGTGGAAACTGTCGGCGAAACAAAAACTTTCAAGCCGCAATGTATCGTAATTCGCGCGCCAGAAAGTGTCGATCGAATCTATGTTGGAGAATTGTG
>CAYTSL010000426.1:0-1963 GCA_964440415.1 uncultured Flavobacteriaceae bacterium | reverse complement strand
TCCAAGACAGTCTTAAAATCATTGTAAATCCAATTTGAACTCACCTTATTGTATTCTTTTTATAAGAAATATAATTTTTTTTCTTAAATTGGTCTTCCCTTAAAATAGTATTAATAGCAAAAATCCCTCAAAATGAAAAGCAGACATGTCGTTTGGCTGCTCCTAATCTATCTTAATTTTAACCTTCAATCATTAGCCAATAATAATCCTATTAAAGATTTAGTTTCCAAAAAAGTATACATTATACTTAGAACAGAACAGAGTCCAGAAGCTCTTCAAAGTTTTAAATCACAGGTAGAGTCCAACTTAAAGAGTAGTCGTGTACAAACACAAATTGCTGCTTATAAAGTTACCGAACAGCTGCCGCAAATGAAGATTTTTAAAACAGCTTACAAAGAGAATTATGATTTTATTCTTTTAATTGATCAAATCGCCAATTACAATATAGATTTATCTAATAAAAAAGTGAATGTAGGGGCGAAATATACACTTCAATCCTATTATTTAAAGTGCGCCAATCCATCATGGAAGAATCATGGTGATGCTACGTGCAACATTTCAATTCAAGAATCTGTCAAGGAATTTACAAAGCAAATTATTAATTCACTTTCTATTGAGGATTTTTCTAATACTGAATTTCTTGTATCAAATTCAACCACAATTAATGATACAAACATGACAGGACCTAAATTGGAAATGATAGTAGAAATTAATATTCCTGAAATAAAATTAAAAGAAGTACTACTATTAAAAACACAAATAGAACTTCAAAAAACAAAAACGAAACGCGTTTTAAGTGAAATAGAATTATTGATTCTTAAAACAGATAAACAACTGATTGCTGAAACTGAAAAAAACAAACTATTGCAGTTGGAAATACAAAAAATGAGAAGACAAGCCAGTCTATAATTTTGTAAGAATATACAGTTTTTATCGATAAAGTGCATGAATATATCGCCATTCAACGAATATTTTGCGCTTTTTTTTGATTTTAGAATATTTTTTTAGAAGTTAGTACTCCCAAATCTAATTACCTACATTATGAAAAATATTCTACGAATGTTTGTTATAGCTGCACTGGTTTTTATGGTAAGCCATGTCGCTAGAGCTGAAGACACAAAGGATAAGATAAAAACTGAAAATCCTCACGCTAAATCATCTAAAGTTTATGTAGTTCTTAAAGTAGGGAAAGTTAGTTCATCTTTTATGGATGGCTATGGTCAAACCATAAAGGACAGATTCTCTAAAGAGGGAATTGAAGTAGAATATGCAATATTATCTGGCAAATTGCCAAATGCTGTTTACCAAATAGCCTTAAATAAGGGTGCTGACCATATTTTGTATATTAATCAAACAAGACAATTTAATATAGATGGCAAAACAAACGTTGGAGGATTTTATGATGTGAAGGCCTTTAGCCTAGGTGATTTTGTTTGGAAAGATATAGATTATAATATCAAAATGAATGTACAATTTAATAAATCGATAAATAGTGCCAATGACAGAATAATTGAATCATTTTTAAATAAAATTTGATTAATAGCACAATTAATTTTGATTGGTATGCCTGGACTTTTCAGTCCAGGCATTTTTTTATAATAAGTTTAGTAATCACTACACTCTACATTTGTTATATTTGAGTCATGAGAACGATATTTTTAATTTTATTGTTTGTGTTTTCAACCTTAACCTATTCTCAAGAAGAGTTGGCTAATGATTATTTTTCTAAAGGTCAATTTAATAAGGCATTAACTCTTTACAAAACCTTAGAGAAAGAGAATAATCGTAACACTAATTTTAAATTAAAAATAGTTGAAATTTACAGACAACTTGAGCAACTTGATGAAGCCGAAAAATATTTAAAAAACGTAATTACTCTTAATAACAACCCATCATTTTTGATTGAATTAGGTTTTAATTATGAGTTGAAGAACGATCTTTTAAATGCTGAAGAATATTATAA
>CAYTSL010000425.1:0-1971 GCA_964440415.1 uncultured Flavobacteriaceae bacterium | reverse complement strand
TGTTCTTCACTATATAAGGGTAAATATTTGACCAACAAAGGTCTAGGCCCGATTAGAGACATATCACCCATAATAACATTCAAAAGTTGAGGTATTTCATCTAAGGATGTTTTTCTTATTAGATTTCCTATTTTGGTTGTACGATCCACATCAGTCAATAAATTGCCATTTGCATCTTTTTTATCATTCATTGTTTTGAACTTAATTATGCTAAATATTTTTTCATCTTTACCAGGTCTGTGCTGAAAAAAAAATGGTTTCCCTTTATTGGTATATAATAGATTTAATAGTATAATTAAAAACAGTGGTAAGGATAAAATAAACCCAAATAATGAGGCTAATAAATCTAAAATTCTTTTAAAAAAAAATTGTACATAAAGTTTTTGTTCTATTCTTATTTTTTTACGTGTACCTTCAATTATAATGAAAGTTTCAAAGATAACTCTTTGTTGGAAATTATAAAATTTAAATAATCTCATCGTTATACTATTGGGATTATTATGATTATATTTATTCAGTAAAATTTTTGACTAAAAAATTGATTTTAGCTCTTCAATTATTAACAAATTATATTAAATATTTAATCTTTTAGTATGAAACTAATTCGTTCGTTTTATGTACCACTTATTGTTTTATTTCTCTTAAGTTGTAAAACTACCCAAACTGTCACTCCTCCAACTGTTGAGGTTTCAAATTTCGAAAAATTAGCAACAATAAAAAATGTAGTAAGCATTGAAAAAAGAGACCAAGTAAGTCACTTTGATGAAAATTATGAGATTTGGTTCGAACAACCAATTGACCACAACGATTTATCAAAAGGAACCTTTAGACAACGCGTCTTTTTAGGTTTTGAAAATACAACTCAACCAGTAATTGTTGAACTACGAGGTTACGGAATTGGTCCAGAAAGTGCTGGCGAATTAGCAAATCATTATAATGCCAACCAGTTAACTATTGAGCATCGTTACTTTAATAATTCAAGGCCAGTTGACGTAGATTGGAACACGCTTACCATAGAAAATGCCGCGAAAGACCAAGCAATTATTATCGATGCGATTAGAAATATTCTATTTCCAGATTCTAAATTTATATCTACTGGAATTTCTAAAGGATGTATGACTACCATGGCACATCGTAGATATTTCCCAAAGAATGTAGATGCCTGTGTATGCTATGTTGGACCATTAAATTATAAGCGAGAAGATCCAAGAGTTTATGAGTTTTTAAAAAATGTTGGAACTGAAGAAGATCGTAATAAGATAAAAGCATTCCAAGAATTATGTTTTGAAAACAGAGAAGCTCTTTTGGGTATGATGAAAAAAGCTGGAGAAGAAAAAGGTATGACCTGGGAGTTTGGTGTTGACAAAGCCATAGATTATACCATTTTAGAATATTCATTTGCATTTTGGCAGTGGGGAAAACCTGTAAATAGTATTCCTTCAGGAAATGTTTCTCCAGAAGATATCTATAAGCACCTTATTGATGTAGTTGGATATGGATTTTTTGAAGAAAAAGCTGTTACTGATTTGCAGCCATACTTTTGGGCCGCTTTAACAGAACAAGGAATTTACGGGTACGAAACCGCACCATTTAAAAAATATTTAAACACTGAAGAAATTTATAAGTTTGATTGGGCTTTTCCTGAAGGCGTTACTAAAACATACGATTTAAAACCAATGCAGGAAATCAAATCATTTTTGGATAAATCAGCAGAAAAAATGTTGTTCATTTATGGTGAATATGATGCTTGGAGCTCAACTGCTGTTGAGTTACAAGACAATGCGTCTGCAAGAGAAGTATACAAGTTTGTGCAACCTAAAGGAGACCATCGAACAAGAATTCGAACCTTCAACGAAGAAAGTCAAAAACGCATCTATGATATTATTGATGGCTGGTTAAAAGAATAGATTTAAAAAGTTCTATCTGGATTAAATGGACTTAAATTTAGTGATGTTTTTTTGTCTGATATAA
>CAYTSL010000424.1:0-1975 GCA_964440415.1 uncultured Flavobacteriaceae bacterium | reverse complement strand
ATGACAAAGGGTTTCTCACCATCAAGGGTGCTGTCAAAGGAGAGACCAGGCTTGAATTTGAATACGAGATCCCCCTGGAGGATGCCAGAGAGCTGCTCCAGGAGTTGTGTCATAAGCCTTTAATTGAAAAAACCAGATATAAAATCCCCTTTGCAGGCTTTACCTGGGAAGTTGATGAGTTTGAAGGCGAGAATACAGGGCTGATCTTTGCAGAAATCGAGCTGAACTATGAGGGTGAAAAATTTTCAACACCCCACTGGATAGGTAAAGAAGTGACCGGCGACCCGAAGTATTATAACGCCATCCTCGTTACCAACCCATACCGCGACTGGTAACTTTGCTGCCGGGTCAATTACCAGGTTTTTATCTCCCGGGTATTCACCAACTACTTTTCCTACTTTCGATTCAGCAGTTTACTACTGGAATCCTGTAATGAAAAAAACAGGAAGAATCAGCGCCAGACACCAATCGCCATCACAAGCCAACCAACCATAAAGGCAACACCTCCAAACGGTGTAACATAACCGAGGTTTAAGCCCGTGAATGCCATCAGGTAAAGGCTGCCTGAAAAGCAAACCGTGCCGATCAAAAACAAGCCTCCTGATACTTGAAAGAACCGAACTTGTTCCGGCCACTGAGTACATGCCCAGGCGACAGCCAGAAGGGCCAGGCCGTGATGCATCTGGTACCGGGCTCCCTTGGCGATCCAGCGAGCTTGTTCCAGGCCCAGTGATGTTTCACCACCATGAGCTCCGTAGGCTCCGGCAGTGACTGCCAGAGCTGCAAACACTGCCCCCAAGCTAAAAAATAGTCGTTCCATTCTCTTTTTCCTTTATCCGAAAGTCATATGCTCCACAAAAGAAGAGGGAGTCGGAGAGGTGTTGCACTGAAATCTAATTCATTTTACGTTAGTTCATCCATCGAGATACCAAGAGCTTTTGCGACCCCTTCTCCATAGGCAGGATCTGCTTTCATGCAGTTACCGATGTGCCGCAGTTTGATTTCTTTTGGCGCATCACCCATGGCCCGGGCCGTATTGTCAAACAATGTCTGTTGTTGCTCTGGGCTCATCAGTTGGAAGAGTTTCCGAGGTTGGGTGTAGTAATCGTCATCTTCTCTGTGATTCCAGTGGTCGGCAACTCCTTCAAGGCTCAACGGTGGTTCGTTGGCCTCGCGTTGCTCTTGCCACTGACCGTAACTGTTCGGTTCATATCCGATAGTGGAAGCATGGTTGCCGTCAATCCGCATTGCACCATCACGATGGTAGTTGTGGAAGGGGCAGCGGGGGGCATTGACTGGAATCTGCTGGTGATTCACTCCAAGACGGTAGCGCTGAGCATCACCATATGAGAAGAGACGCCCCTGCAGCATCTTGTCCGGAGAAAAGCCAATTCCCGGCACCACGCTGGCCGGATTGAATGCAGACTGTTCCACTTCAGCAAAATAGTTTTCCGGGTTACGGTTCAGCTCCAACTCACCAACCTCAATGGGTGGATAGTCCTTGTGATACCAAACCTTTGTCAGATCGAATGGGTTATAGGGACAATTTGCAGCCTCTTTTTCCTCCATGACCTGAATAAACATTGTCCAGCGAGGAAAATCCCTTTTTTCTATGGATTCATACAGGTCTTCCTGGTGACTTTCACGGCACTTGCCAATAACCACCTCAGCCTGAGTATCCGTCATGTTTTTAATTCCCTGCTGGGTTCGGAAATGAAACTTGACCCAGAAGCGTTCATTGTCCGCGTTGATCAGGCTGAAAGTATGACTGCCGAATCCATGCATATGTCTGTATGTAGCTGGAATACCCCGCTCACTCATGGTGATGGTCACCTGATGCAGAGCCTCGGGCAGTAATGTCCAGAAATCCCAATTGTTTTTTGCACTGCGCATATTGGTTCTGGGATCTCTTTTTACCGCATGATTGAGGTCTGGAAATTTTAAGGGATCTCGGAGGAAAAAGACCGGAGTGTTG
>CAYTSL010000423.1:1050-1977 GCA_964440415.1 uncultured Flavobacteriaceae bacterium | reverse complement strand
GAGAGCGAAGTAATTTGATTCTATCTTTTCTGATTTTCATGCCTGCTAATGCTGCCACAATTCCTTCAATCGAAATTTGCAATGCTTGATCCTTGACTTGCTTTAATTCATCTGAAAAAATAGTTCTGTTCTTTGGGCGGAATAGATTTGTTATTGAGTTTCTAACAAAACTGTTTTTGTTTTTGTTGACTGCTACTATGGCTCGATCTCTATTAATCTTTTTTTCTTTACTATCAGCCCGCGATGTTGAATTCATAAGACATAACCCTCTTACTTCATCTGGATATTTTTCTACGAAAGCCAATATGAATAATGTAATAGACAAATGTATTTATAAAATTTCATTTCTATCTAAAATAAGACTATTTTTTGATATGCATAATTAAATTTAAATTACTGAAAAGAGGAACGTCAAGGGAGAAAAATCACACGAATTTGTCACTCCAATGAATTTGTAAACAATAGGTTTCATCCATTCTAATAACCCTGTTGCAGATGTTAATTTTTATTTAACACCTGCTTACCAAAAGGCTAAAGAAAACGATTTGAGCTTAATTACCAATGACATGAGTAAGATTAAAGTAGCGGTTAGCGGTTTTATAAAACTTAAGTCCAATTTAATAATTAGAACACGCACAGAATTACCTACGCTTATAAATCAAGCAGAAGAACTTATAGTATTACTAAAAGAAACGTACAATGACTGAATTATAATTAATCTTTAGGAAAGCATATCACCTCCATTTCAACCTCTCCATCTCTATACTAATTTTCTTTTCAACTATCTTCCCATAACTGACCTGTGTTATCTTCATACTAGAATGACCCAGTAGCTTACTTACAATCTCCATAGGAACATCATTATACAGTAGTACAGTAGTACAGTAGTACAGTAGTACAGTAGTACAGTAGTACAGTAGTACAGTA
>CAYTSL010000423.1:0-950 GCA_964440415.1 uncultured Flavobacteriaceae bacterium | reverse complement strand
GTAACAAAAGTCTTTCTAGCAATATGTGTTGCTAATCTTTTATCAATCCCAATTATGGCTGCCATTTCCTTTAAACAAGAATTATACTTCTGGTTACTTATTCTAGGAAATATTAAGCTTTCTCTTTCATATTTCTCGATTAATCTCAAAGCCTTTGGAAGTAAAAGGAATAGAAAGTCCATTTGTATTATCTAAACGTTCCGTAGAATATTTAGCATCAAAAACAGTTGATTTATCAACTTGGGAATCATGAAAAGAGTCAATCTCTATTCTATTTTTAGGTGGGATATTTAATAAAGTCTGCTCATGTTTTTTACTACAACCGATAATTGTCAAAAAAATAATCGCCGTTAGAAATAGACTTGATTTCAAATCTGGATTTGATTGACTAAAACCTTTATAAGAAAGATTCTAAAATTCTATTTGGTCCTTTGTAACCTGATTATTAAAGAATGGGGACTAATACTGAATTATGACCTTAATAGTCTAGCTAAAGCTTAAGTTCACCCCATTCTTTTTTGTCTTTTAAATTTAAGAATAAATCTAAAGGCTGAAGTTGACTTGTGTTGCTACGTGCTAAAGCACTCCCACTCCACAAGAAAATGTGCTCTAACGACCTGCTAAACCAAATTGCTAAATCGCTCTTTTACTGACAACAGCTCCAGCTGACAGGCTCAAGCCTTTAACGTGCCATAACAGTTGCTAAAAGCAATTTGGCTCTACTTCTTGAACTCCCAATCTAATAAATTTAACAACTAAAGGTAGCTTCGCTACCTAGTCGGTAAACAATAATTTGAGACCTAATCGTAAACTACTGTCAGATTCTCAAATCATTTTTGCTTAAATTTATTATCTTTTCGTTCGCAAAGCAGAACTGCGTTTAGCAGGTCGTTGGCAGTAATTTAAATCGGATAATTAACTTAGGAATGAATTTGCATCAAGATTATACG
>CAYTSL010000422.1:0-1979 GCA_964440415.1 uncultured Flavobacteriaceae bacterium | reverse complement strand
GGAATGTCGGATTTTATGGCGGAACGATATGTCCTCCGGCAATCGGCCTGAACGTGTTCGTGTATGATTTCGTTGCGTGTTTCAGCAACTAAATTAGTAAACAAAAACGAACCAGAGGAAATTCCGAAGGAATTTCCAAGTAGGCTAGAACTAGCAATGAATTATACACGGTGTTATGCAATGGTTTTTATTAGCCATGTCCATTTATTCTAAGTTTAGAATATTCCTTTTTCGTTAGGTTAACTTTGATATTCCAAAAGCAATTTCCTCCATCGTGCACAGTAAGTATTTCAGTTCCAAAGTTGTTACAAAAGAAATTAATCCATACTTCTTTTTCGTTCATTTTATTAATAACAGGAACATATTGTCTATAATAATTTCTTAATTCTAAATCGCTGTTTGTTCGTTTATATTTTCGGTATTCTTTGCTGTCTTTTATGAAATGCTGTTCTTGTGTTTGGTTGATATTGTCCACCGCAATTTTTAATATTTCTTCAATTTCAGTTAATTCCGTTTGAGTAAGTTCGGTTGGTTTAGCATCCTTAAAAATTCTATGTGATTTTTCTTGAAATGTAAAAATCACGTATTCGGATTCCGTTAGAACATAATTCGATTGCGTAGTTTCAGTCGCTTTTTTTGATCCGTTACAGGACAAAATTAAAATTAGAAATATATAAATTGATTTTCTCAAGAATCTCTTTTTAACTGTTGCATAACGGTTAGTATATGCAAAGAAGGCAATTAAGGGGCAATTCGCTATCAAGCTACACAAAATATGAAGCGGATTACAACCTTTGAAAATACTACTTTCACGCCTATTTTGTATATACATTGTTAGGTGTTGTCTTTTTAATAAAATTCTCTACTTCATTAAAGAAATCCTCCTTGTTTTCAATATAGGGATAATGTCCCGCATGTTCTATGAATACGATTTCAGAATTAGTTATTAGTTCATTTGCTAATCTAGGTGCTTCTTCAACAATAAAATCATCCTTCCCATTAATTATTAATGTTGGACAATTAATGTTTGAAAGCCTATCTTGAACATGTATATTTAATTTCATCTGTGTTGCCAAATCATTGAGCAAAACAGCATTTTTAGCTGTTGTTTCATTAAAGGCTGCGACTTTCATATAATCATCAATCACATCCTTGTTTGAAAAAACAGTTCCTTCTGCTATTCTCATTGCTTCATTATGAACGTTAGGATTACCGGCAAGATAATCTTCGCTGTTCCACAGTTTTTGCACATAATCCCATTCTGCTGGTTTAAACATTGATATCTGTTTCTCATAACTTTTTATCAACAGGTCAGTATTTACTGGTGCTGCATCAACAAGGACCAACCGCTTAACATTGTCAGGATATTTTACTGCATAATACATCGCAAGTAAACCTCCCCAAGAATGCCCTATTATGTTTAGCTTATTAATTCCAAATTGTTTACGTAATTCTTCCAAATCCTCAATCATTAATTCAACAGTAAAAGTTGTACTGTCAATTTTTTCCAAGGTGGATTTTCCGTTTCCTCGTTGGTCGTAAAAAATCACCTTATTGGATTTCGCAAAATCAAGAAAAAAAGGAAATAATTCATCATGGTACATTCCAGGTCCTCCATGCAACAATATGAACGGTTCCCCTTTGCCTACAATTTTATAAAAATGGTTTACTCCATTTACTTTTTTATAACCTTCCTCAATCTCAATGTTTCCAGAATCACATCCGAACAGGAAAAATCCAATTAATAAAGATATTGTCAATATAGTTTTCACAGTTTTCATTTTGGATAACACTTAACGGTTTCGTGTATGATTTCGTTTTGGTCGAGAACTAAGATAGTAAAAAGGGACTGCGTAAAAGAAATCCGCTGGGATTTCGGGGGCACACATTAAACACTATTCGGCAAAATGAATTATACGCGTTGTTGGCAAATCGTTTTTCAATCCGTTTCTATAAAGCTATAAATTTCCTTTTTTTCC
>CAYTSL010000421.1:0-1983 GCA_964440415.1 uncultured Flavobacteriaceae bacterium | reverse complement strand
TTAATTAATTATTTTTATCTAATAATCTGTATCGGTTTTTTAGGACGGCACATATCTATTTAATCTAATCAACAAGCATTTTCTTAATAATATCACCGTCACCGGTTTCTAGCTGAACAATGTATAGTCCTGTACTCATACTATTAACTTGCAATGATAGATTTCTACCTTCAAGATTAGTATCCCAGGCATTAAGTGACTGACCTAGAGAATTAAACAGGCGAACACTTTCTATTTTAGTATCCACAAGCCTATTGACATGTATTAATGTTTTAGAGTCATTCATGAATATAAGTATACCTTCTGCAAGAGTCACTTCATCCAAGGTTTTTAATTTTGGCTGGAAGACTAATGAGAAACGCTCGTTATATTCACCCGCTACTAAATCAAATTCAAACGGTTCATTTGTAATATCATAGGTTTCATCATTAGATTTGTCTTTGATATAAAGTCTTGTGAAAGGATCTATATTTTCAAGAGCGTCCACTGAGATTCTTGCTGTTCCTTCTTCACTGATTATTAAACCAAGAGGTAATTCCTGGTCGGTATCAAAATTATCAACACCTTGAATTACAAACTGCGTGTCATTAATAGTCCAGAATAGATCTTCAGCACCAAGGTCAGGTAAAATTGCATCATATCCAAGATCAAATGAGTTGGTGGCATTTTTATCGACGCCAGTTACTATTTGTCTGTGAAACCCTTTTGGTGAATCAAAATTTAATCTGATTATTGGTCTGGAATCATTGTTGTTTTCTAAATCAACATTGGTTCTTGCAGCAGTATTTGATTCCTTAGTATCATCTGTTTTATCCGCCACAGCATTTCTCATAAATACGGAGTTTGAAGGCGCTTCTTTCATGAATACTCTTTGACTGTTCTTAAAGACGATATCACCACCATAAATAGTTGTTAAACCTGTTAAGTCTTCATCAAGAGATGTCAAGACAAAAAATCCTTGGTTTACCGGTATATATCGACCTGGCACTTTTGTGCCTGAGCCACCAGTAGCATTTATTCTAGTATCGTTTGCTATTGCTGGGGCACCACCAATTAAGTTTCGTGTGGCATACCCACCAACATAATCTGCAAGATTATGAGAGTTTTCTGCACCAAAATGATCCCAGAAGTACAAGGCACCATTAAATACATTACCAACTGTATTATTTCCACCATCGGTTGTGCTTATATTGTCCCTAAGGAACTCTTCAGCATCTATTGCGGAAGGATACGGATTTCCTATAAGCCTGTCATCTCCTACAGCAATTGGTAATGTAAAATCACCGTTATAAGGTTTCCCTTTGAACACATAGTTCTGATTGCTCAGTAATGGAGCAGAACCAGAAGAACCCTTCATCGTATAACCTTCTCCAGGTAATAAAGGCGTGTTTTGATAAATTTTTTGCCATGCATAATAATTATCGTTACTACCGTTATATTTCCATAACCAGTAAGTACTAATGGTTATTGGATCTGAACTACCTGAATCGGCAGCAGTATGCGATGATTGGAAGTTTATAGCTTTTGGGTAAATACCATCATCTGCAGACGAGCCATCAAGCAATGCACCAGATAAGGTAAAGTCATTATTTGTGCTTTCTGTTCCTCTGGCTCCTGTTGAACCGATTGGACCAACGGATGAAGACCAGTAGTTGTAGTTAAAACTATTTGCTGTTCCTTGTTGATCTTTCTCAATATAACCTGAGCTATCAGCATCTAAAATACTGCCATCACCTTGAACAAGTTGAGATTCACCTTCCAGATCGATTTTACCGTCTAATTCTAAATAAAAACTTACGTTAAGCTCAGAATCGTTTTTAACACTAAATTCTATTGGATTAGAACCAGCATCTTGAGCATCGATCATCAATCCAACTTGCTTCAGGTTACTATCAACATATACATCATTGTGCGCAATTCTAACAATTGCACTTTCATTGTTTATAGCATCAGCACCATTTATTCCTCTTACAGGATCATTTA
>CAYTSL010000420.1:0-1995 GCA_964440415.1 uncultured Flavobacteriaceae bacterium | reverse complement strand
CCAAGAAATTGCTAATCTTATAAAGGAGAAAAGCAAATTAAATGAGAATTGTGTTTTAGGTCTTGCAACGGGTTCTTCCCCTATTAAAGTATATGAAGAGCTTGTAAGAATGCATAAAGAAGAAGGCTTAAGTTTTGCTAATGTAATTACTTTTAATCTTGATGAATATTTCCCAATGGATAGGAGTAACATTCAAAGTTATTACTATTTCATGCATGAACATTTGTTTAATCATGTAGATATTTTACCTGAAAACATTAATATCCCTAATGGAAAAGTAAGTATTGATGATTTATATCAATATTGTATTGATTATGAAATTAAAATAAAAGCCGTAGGAGGGTTAGATTTTCAATTATTAGGTATTGGTAGGACAGGTCATATTGGGTTCAATGAACCAGGATCTCATTTTAATTCTGGAACACGCAATATAACATTAGATCATATTACAAGAATTGATGCTGCTCCTTCATTTTTTGGTCTTGACAATGTACCAAGAAAAGCCATTACAATGGGAATAGGTACGGTTAGAGGTGCCAAAAGAATTGTTTTATTGGCTTGGGGAGGAAATAAAGCTGAAATATTAAAAGAAACCATTGAAGGTAAAATTTCATCTCATGTTCCTGCAACCTATTTACAGGAACATGATAATACATCCTTTATTTTAGATAAAGGAGCTTCTTTAGAACTTACACGTGTAAAAACACCTTGGTTAGTTACATCCTGTGTATGGACGGATGCGTTAAAATTAAAGGCAGTTGTTTGGTTGAGTGAACTACAAAAAAAATCCATTCTAAAACTTACGGATAAGGATTACAACGATAATGGAATGTCTGGCCTTCTAACTGAAGAAGGTACAGCCTACGATCTGAACATTAAAATGTTTAACAAGTTACAACATACTATTACAGGATGGCCTGGTGGAAAACCGAATGCAGATGATTCTAATAGACCGGAAAGGACTCTTCCTGCTAAAAAACGAGTAATTATTTTTAGCCCTCATCCAGATGACGATGTAATTTCAATGGGAGGAACATTTGATAGATTGGTAGAACAAGGTCACGAGGTACATATAGCGTATCAAACTTCCGGAAATATTGCAGTATCTGATGAAGAGGCTTTAAAATTTGCCGAAATTGCCAAAGCATTAAATTCTAATGCGGTGAATGCTCAAAAGGTTATCGATTTCTTAAATCAAAAAACTGAAAATGTTATTGATACTAATGAAACTCGGCATTTAAAGGGACTAATCAGAAGGAGTGAATCTCATGCAGCAACAAGATATTTAGGATTGGATGATGCCAATGTTCATTTTTTAGATCTACCCTTTTATGAAACTGGATCTATTAAAAAGAGAAATTTATCAGAAGTGGACATAAATATAATGAGCGAATTAATTGAAGATATAAAACCACATCAAATTTATGCCGCTGGAGACCTTGCAGATCCACATGGTACTCATAAAGTATGTTTAGACTCATTAATTGCAGCATTGGACAGATTAAAACATAATGATTACATGGATGATTGCTGGGTTTGGTTGTATCGCGGTGCATGGCATGAATGGGAATCTTACCAAATAGAAATGGCTGTTCCTATGAGTCCTGACCAAGTGCTTAAAAAACGACATGCTATTTTCTACCATCAATCACAAAAAGATGGAGTTATGTTCCAAGGAGACGACTCCAGAGAATTTTGGGTTAGAGTAGAAGACAGAAATAGATTAACAGCTAATAAATATAACGATTTAGGTTTAGCAGATTATGCTGCAATGGAAGCTTTTAAACGTTATCATTTTTAAATATAAAAAATAGATAATGAATAAAATAAAAACATTATTATTTGTAATCTTAGTTGCTTCAGTATCTGTAAATGCACAAAGCATAAGAAGCGACATCCCTCTTATGCCTTGGCCAAAAGAAATTAAAGAAAATGCTACCAAATTTATGATTGATAGCGACCTCTCGATCTCTGTAAATGGTGAAGATCAAGGGC
>CAYTSL010000419.1:0-2002 GCA_964440415.1 uncultured Flavobacteriaceae bacterium | reverse complement strand
ACCAACTGAGCTAAAGAGGAGTGTTTTTCTCTTTTTGAGAGCGCAAATATATGCTATTTTTTAATCACAACAAATAAACAATTAAAAAAATATTAGTTGAATATGGCTTTAAAAATATCATTTCCATTAGCAAAAAGGACCAAGCCAATTAGTATAAAAAATCCAACCATTTGTGCATACTCCATAAATTTATCTCCAGGCTTTTTCCCTGAAACCATCTCATACAGTAAAAACATCACATGTCCACCGTCCAGTGCTGGTATTGGTAATAAATTTAAAACGCCTAACATAATTGACAAAAACGCTGTAATGGTCCAGAATGCTTCCCAACTCCAAGTGCCTGGAAATATATCAAATATGGCTTTAAAGCCTCCTACTCCTTTATACGCACCGGTATTAGGATTAAATATCTTTCTTAATTGAGCTCCATAAGATCCAATCTGTCCTTTAAATTTGCTTAATCCTGTACCAAAACTTTCAAAAAAGCCGTATTCCTTTTTAATTATTTTAAAATATCCTAATTCCTCAAATTGTCTTATACTGCTGGCAGGAAAGATTCCAAGTTTTCCATTGTCATTCACTTTCAAAGCCATATCCAGAGAATTATTATCCCTTAACAGGCTCACTTGAATGGTCTGATTTTTATACTTACCTAGTTCTTCTGCAAATTGATCGAAATATTTTACTTCACTACCATTAATTGCTGTTATAACATCTCCTTGTTTAAGATCGGCTCCTTTGTTTAATGAAGAATCTGCAACCTTTCCAACCATAAATGGAATACGTAATTCAAACAAGCTTCTATCTTCACTAGTAGTTAATTGTCCTAAAAAATCTTCTGGTAATGTAATTGTTTGTTCAACACCATCTCTTTCTATTGTGTATTGATCTGCTTCTACTATAAACTTTTTTATATCAGAATAATTTTTAACCCTAAATTCATTTATCGCTATTACATCATCCCCTGTTTTAAAACCCAATTCCGTTAACAAAGGATTGCTGACCCAGTATCCATCTTTAATGCTTTCTGTTGAGATATCAGTATCACCATAAGCAAAGGACATAAAAATATATATAATAAGAGCTAAGATAAAATTTACAAATACGCCCCCTAGCATAATTATCAATCGTTGCCATGTAGGTTTACTTCTAAATTCCCAAGGCTGGGGTGGTTTAGCCATTTGCTCCTTATCCATGCTTTCATCTATCATACCAGCTATTTTAACATAACCACCAAGTGGTAACCAGCCTATTCCGTAGACTGTTTCACCTATTTTCTTTTTGAATAAAGAGTATTTAATATCAAAGAATAAGTAAAACTTTTCAACTCTGGTCTTAAATATTTTTGCAGGTATAAAATGACCCAATTCATGTAGCACTATGAGTAGGGAAAGACTTAATAAGAACTGGGATATTTTTATAATAAATTCCATGTAGGTAATTATCTATTTTAAAATGAGCGACAAAAGTAATGTTTTAAAACAACTTTTTAAAAACATAATTTATTGCTTTAACAATCTTTTATGAATGGTTCCTTTATTTGTTTCGATCGTTAAAAAATGTAGGCCTGTAGACAGCAGCTCTATATTAATTCTATTCTTAAAATTTGTTTCCTTTACTTTTCTCCCCAGAACATCAAATATCCTAATTTTTGAAATAATCAAGTCATTCGGTTTTTGAATAAAAACCTCTGTATTTGCAGGATTAGGATAAACTGAAAAGGCCACGTCTGAAATTACATCGTTTAAACCAAGGACTACCGAGTTATTCTTTGATATTAAATCAGATTCCAAATCAAATTGAATATTATCCACATTAAAAGTAACAGGTTCCAAAAATACTTGTCCATTAGAAGTGTTGTCTAGCACAATATCTAAAATTTCAGAATTAGTTCCATTTAACCTGAGTGAAACAGGTGCTTCAAAAAAGCTGACAGATGAATGGCTTTGTGACTGATTGATCTGAATTTGCACCTGCGATGCATTAGGCTGTGTCCATTCAA
>CAYTSL010000418.1:0-2014 GCA_964440415.1 uncultured Flavobacteriaceae bacterium | reverse complement strand
AATAGAATACCATTATGGTACTTTTTAATGTCTTGCAATGAACTTTGTAATTCTGATCTGTTATGAAAATAGTTATTAAGTACAAGCTCTAAAGCATTAGTTGTTTTTCCCATTGCAGAAACCACAATAAGTGTATCATTGTATCCTACTTTTTTTAAGACAGACAATAAATTTTTGACTCCACTGGCATCTTTAACAGATGCGCCTCCAAATTTAAATACTCGCATACTAAATATTCGCTATGTAATTCTTAATTCCTTGTTCATCTAAATGAACAACTCGCCAACCTTTCTTAATATTAGCTCCTTTTTTATTGTAAAAGTCAATGGCAGGTTTATTCCAGTCTAATACTTCCCAACAAACCCGTTTTACAGCTATTTCATGAGCATATTTCACAACTTTATCTAAAAGCTTGGTACCAAGCCCTAATCCTCTACTCTCTTTTTTTATTATTAAATCTTCCAAATGTAAAACTACTCCTTTCCATGTAGAATAACGTAAATAAGCTAAAGCCATTCCATCAATTTTATTATTGATTTCGGCTACAAAACAAATAAATTGAGGGTCATCATTAAAACCATCTTTAATTAATTCTTCAACAGTAACTTCAACAGCTTCAGGCTCCATCTCAAACTGTGCCAATTCCTTAATTAAATTAAGCACTTCGGGCATATCCTTTTCAGTTGCTAACCGTATCTTTGAGTTCATCTTTTTAAAATAAATTCAAATATAGTTTAAACCTGAATAATTTATCCTATTAATCTACTTCGCAAACGTTTTAGTTTATTAAAAATTACGATATTTGTACTAGAAATAATTTAATTCCAATATGTCTTATACAAATCTAACATTAGGCGAGTTTATTATTAAAAATCAAAACTCATTTAAGTTTTCTTCCGGAGAATTATCCAAATTATTTAACTCAATAAGATTAGCCGCAAAAGTTGTAAATCATGAAGTTAATAAAGCAGGCTTGGTTGATATTTTAGGTGCTGCCGGAGATACTAATATACAAGGGGAAGATCAGCAGAAATTAGATATTTATGCTAATGATGTATTTATCAATGCACTTACTAATAGAAATATTATATGTGGATTAGCAAGTGAGGAAGAAGACGATTTTATTAGCATCAATAGTCAAGATGAGAACCATCAAAATAAATATGTTGTATTAATAGATCCTTTGGATGGCTCTTCTAATATAGATGTAAATGTATCTGTAGGAACTATTTTCTCTGTGTTTAGACGAGTGACTCCAGTTGGAACTCCTGTTACAATAGATGATTTTTTACAGAAAGGTAGCGAACAAGTAGCTGCTGGATATATAATTTATGGAACTTCAACTATGTTTGTTTTTACAACTGGAGATGGTGTTAATGGTTTCACATTAAATCCTGCATTGGGAGTATTTTATTTATCACACCCAGAAATGCAGTTTCCTGAAGATGGTAAAATTTATTCTGTTAATGAAGGTAATTATATCCACTTCCCTCAAGGGGTAAAAGATTATATTAAATATTGTCAAATAGAAGAAGATGACCGACCTTATACATCAAGGTATATAGGTTCGTTAGTTTCAGATTTTCATAGGAATATGATTAAAGGGGGAATTTATTTGTACCCAAAAACATCAAAGAGCCCTAAAGGTAAATTGCGCTTATTATATGAATGTAGTCCTATGGCTTTTTTAGCGGAGCAAGCTAATGGTAGAGCTAGTGATGGTTTTTCACGTATTATGGATATTCAGCCTACGGAACTCCATCAAAGAGTCCCTATAATTTGTGGAAGCAAAAATATGGTGAAAAAAGCCGAAGAATTTATGAAAAACGCGCAGTAATTATCTACAAATCACTTTACTATTACTATTTTTTCTATTTTTGTTGGTATAACAGCTAGCAAAATCAACTTACAATGTCTAAAACTAAAAAAGACTCTCAACAAACTAATGCCTCTGATTCAGCTTCAAAAATTGAAGTGATAAAGAATTTAATATTTGGTGAAAATATTGCAGAAT
>CAYTSL010000417.1:0-2016 GCA_964440415.1 uncultured Flavobacteriaceae bacterium | reverse complement strand
CACGTTTTGCCAGTTGCCTTTTTCAGGCGTACCAATAATCAACAAGTCAAATTCTGCAGACATCTCGGTAATCATTTCGATAGGATCATTCGAATGGCGTACTTCAAGGAACGATTCGCAATTAGTATTAAGGAGCAACTTCTCTGACGCTTTTGTTATTTGTTCAATGTCATCAGTGCTCGAAGCTTCTGGTACTATGTGCAATAGCGTTAAGGAAGCCTTGTAAAAGGAGCAAATCCTATCGGCAATTGCCACAAAATTCTTATCCCTCCTCCCCGGCCTTAAAGCCATCACAACTTTAGAAATATGGCGTACCCCATTATCCCTAAACAAGGCAAAATCTGAATTCACGTGGGTCACAAACCACCCGATGGGGTTACGTACAAGAATTCCTTTATGGGCTCTTGCGTTCCAGCCCATAACCATCCAATCACAGTGGGTTTGTTCGCTTAATTCCCGAATGGTTTCATGAAGATCATGGGTAACTACGGACTCAAAATCTATTTTTGCTTTTCTTGCTTTGGCCAGACCTCCAAAACGTCGGGCGAGAGAATGGATGGTAGGATTCTCCTCCATAACAGCATCCAAAAAAGTTTGGTTTGGCACTTCAGTAATATGCACCGCTTGAGTTATTTCTTTTCTATTGAGCGCAGCTCCAATTTCCACCAGCATTTCAGGTGACTTTTCATTTCCAAGAAGCGGAATTACAACCCCTGCATCCGAAGCAATCTTACCGTCAAGTGAGGTATCCTGGATATTAACAGGCTCAATTGATTCGGTGATTTCCTTCCTATACTTTTTGTATAGAAGGAATAAGGCCGGCCGATGCCCGTATTTTCTAAGAATCCCTGTTCTGGCTGTTTTCTTTCCTACATAAAAGTAGATCACAAAACCAATAAGAACAATTGTCAATATGGCTAACATAGGTATAAAGCCTAATAAGATCAGGAGAATAATGCCCGAAATAATACCAAATATTTGGACATAGGGGTATAAAGGAGACTTATAGGTTGGATTATACCACTGGGCCGAAGTCTCTCTAAGGATGACCACACAAAGGTTTACCGATATAAACATCATGACCATAAAAGCCGAGGCAAGTTTGGCTATTTTTTCCACATCCAAAAACAAAATGACAAGGGTCATCGCTATGCCGGTCAGCATAATTGATGGTACCGGAGTTAAATATTTCACATGGATCTTCCCCATAAATGGAGGTAGTAATTTATCAATTGCCATTGCAAAAGGGAACCTTGATGCCGCCAAAACGCCTGAATTGGCCATAGAAATAAGGGTGATCACCGCAACAACCGCCACTAAATAACCAACATAAGAGCCCCCTATACTTTCAGCCAGACTGTAAATGGGTTTGATATCGGAGGCCAAGGCTGATATCGGGATATTTCCTACCAGCGTAAAAGCTATAAATACATAAACCAAGGTCATGATAAACAAAGACAGAATAATGGCCCTCGGTAAGTTTTTACTCGGGTTCTTGATCTCACCAGCAATGGCGGCTACTTTAGTAACACCGGCATACGAAATATACACAAAGGCTACGGTTGAAATCAAGCCCATACCTCCTTCACTAAAAAAAGGATCCAGCAGTACCGGATCAACTTTAGGCAAGCCTAAAACAAATAATACGATCAAGGTAATCAAACTGATACTTACAACCACTATTTGTACTTTCCCCACCTTCTTGACACCGTAGACATTCAGAAGCAAAATAATCAGGAGGAAGAAAATTGAAATGTATCTCGTATAATCATTTGGCACATTGCCTAATACAGATAAATAGGCTCCAAACCCAACAAGGGCAAAAGAGCTTTTTAACAATAATGACAGCCACAATCCTAATCCTGCAATGGTTCCGAATATGGGTCCGAAAGCCCTTTCAATATACAAATAGGCTCCACCTGTTGAAGGCATAGCCGTAGACAGTTCTGACTGTGACAGGGCTGCAGGTAAAATGCAAATAGAGGCCAGCAAATAGGCCAGCCATATGGATGAGCC
>CAYTSL010000416.1:0-2030 GCA_964440415.1 uncultured Flavobacteriaceae bacterium | reverse complement strand
AGCGATCATTCTAAAAGATAAGCAACAAAAAGAAATTGAAAAACTTCAAAAGCAGATTGACTCTATTCAAGATTTAAAAGACAGAGTTGTAGAGGACACTAACTAAACTTCTTTACCAAATCACCAACAACAGTTTCAATTTTTGTGTTCTTTTCCTCTTTTTCTAATTCAATTGGAGGTGCTTTGCGTTCTTTACAATTGGCAATGGCACAACGTTCACAGGTGACACCAACATCAATGGTTTTAATGTTTCTATCTTCAATAAAAGCAATCTTATTTTTTAATTGTCTATTTATTAGTAAACCTATTACAATGCTTCTGTAGTAGTTGTCTTTAAAAGGATCTTTTGTAGCAGATGATAACACTAAATACTGCATATCGTCTTCAGGATAATTAGATATCTGTATGTCAAACACATGATCTTTTTTTCCTTTACTAATGTCCTGTAATACTTTTAAAGATATCCAACGTCTGCAATATTTTTCGTTTACTTCATTCGCTCTAGGAGAATGCTGATGTGATAAATGCAATTCCTTTTTAAGCTGGAATTTATCACTTTCCTTTTTATAGGTAAACCGTAAAAAGAATAAATTATGGATGTTAAAATGCTTCGGAATAATATTTGTTAAGCGCTGATAGAACGTTTCAGGAGAAGCATTATATAATTTAAAAAGTTTGATAAAATCCTGTTCTTTAAAAGGGTCTTTGTTAAAAAGTTCTGTTAACTGTGGAGTAATTGATTCTCGAGGAATAATTAAAGCTCCAGCGAAATAGGAAGCATAGAAGTTGTTCAATACCTGATCAAAATTATCAAACTTTATCCGTGAAAAGGTATATAAACGTTCTTCAGTTTCTAAAAAATTATAAGCCAATTCTTTTGCGTAAATAAAGGTACGTTGAGCATTATCTATATGATCAGCTATTAATAAAGTTTTCGATTTAGGAATATATACAGAACGTAAATTATCTAATTCTTTATGTGTTTCTAATTCCTTGTTATCAATTGTATAGCCATACTCTTCAATAAGAATCTCTTCTAACTCTTTTGATTTTATAGGTTTAGATAAATCTATATGATAGGCTTTTGCAAACTTTAAAACCTGTTGCTCTAAATCATCAAAATAATTATTGTTGGCTTCTTGAAAGGAACGTACAGAAGCTAAATAAAAATTTTCCCTACTAAAGTTATAGTGTTGTGCAATTTCAATAATAGTACTAATAAAAGCATTTACTTTTGCAGGTGCATTCGCCACTATATCAATTAGGTTACTTTCTTTAATTCCGAACAACTCTAACGGAATTTCTTTTAATACTTTAGAACGCAATAACTCTCCAATAGGAGCTAAATTCTTGTCAAGTTTTAAGGAAACTAAATGATCGTAAGGCACATCCAATTTATCAGAAAGCATGACAATCTTATCTGGTTTAGGATACTTTTTCCCTTTTTCGATTTCATTTAAATAGGATTTTGATAATCCCGTAAGCTTCGACAACCCAAATAAAGACAAGTTCTTATCGGTTCTTATCTGCTTGAGTTTCAAGCCAAATATCAATTTTATGTATTCTTCTTCCATAAATCTCAAACAAATATAATGTTTTTTGCGAATAAACGAATAAAAGTGGATTTTATCTAAATAGCGAACGTTCGCTTGTTTTTTATAAAACTTTGTTTTAATATTGTCGCAACATAAAACATTACGGTCATGAACAATTCAACATTAACACAATCTAAATTGAAGTTTTCTAAAGATGTTACGCAATATTATCCTGAAGTATTAACGGATGAAGCAATGGATTTTCTAATTGCATTACATGATAAATTCAATGATAAACGATTAGAATTATTAAAAAAAAGAGGGCAACAACAAGAAGTTTTTGATAAAGGTGGCTTTCCTGAATTTCTTCGTGAAACAAAATCAATTAGAGAAGGTGATTGGGTAGCAGGTTCAATTCCAAAAGATTTATTAGACAGACGAGTTGAAATAACTGGCCCAGTTGATAGAAAAATGGTTATAAACGCTTTGAATTCT
>CAYTSL010000415.1:0-2035 GCA_964440415.1 uncultured Flavobacteriaceae bacterium | reverse complement strand
TTTGAATGGTTTTAAAAATTCATCAATTGTTTCATAGGCTTGTTCTCCAAACGCATAATCCATCACGAATATAACGGGTTTTTCTTCTTTTATAAAATCTAAATCAATATTTAAATCGGTATGAGAAAAATCAATCGTTGAAGTATCAAAAATTTGAACATTAATATTCGTTCCTGATGTGTCTTTAATATACAACATCCCATTTTTCAATGCTTCGCCAGTAACTTTATTTCTCAACGCTTCATTTTCATCATTACTCAATGCTTCATAGACTTCAAAAATATCTTTTTTAGCCACCAATGCTTTTAAGGCTTTAGGAGCATAGATTGTATTCATTACGCTATGCATATTAGCGCTAATTATATGAATATTCCTTTCTAATAAATTATGCTTTTTTAGAATTTCTTTTATGTTATTGGCCCAAATCTCACCATGTATGTGATGTCCTAATCTCTCTCGTAAAACTGGACTGAAAGTTATAGCCCTTCTTTTGTTATTTACTACCTCCTCAATGGCCAATTTACCTAACCAATAAATTATATGTAAAAACCGTTCAGGATGTTTTGTTGAGGAAAAATCTTTATAAACCTCCGTAATTTCATTAAAAGTCCTGCCTAGAATATTAGCTGTGTGAGAAACAGCTATTTCTCTTTCTGGTTGAGTTAATTTCTTTGATGTAAGAACTGCTTTTTCAAGTTTTATCCAATCTCTAGTAGTATCACCATTTTCATTAATGATAACCCGTTTACTTATTTTGTGAGATTCAACAAAAAGAAAGGTTAAATGTGTTAGGATGTCATAGATTTCAGAACGACCACGAGTAATCTCAATATTCATTTGTTCTTCATCAATCCGATAGCAATTACGTCTTCTTTTTTCTGGAATTATTGGTTTAAAATGTGAACTTCCATAACCTTCATCACTCGTTAAATTTATATAGGAACACTCTTCTATTCCATAAGGAAGTCTATCTATTACATATAGTAATCCGTCTAGTTCTGCCTTCTCTTCTCCTATTGAACCATATATTTCCGGTCTCAACAGCAGTAAGGCTTCACGAAGTGTTTGACCCGAAACACCCATTGGTTTATAGTACCCACGATTGAACAAATGCCTCATAGTTATGTACATTCTTTCAATGGCATTGGAGCTTTCTTGAGCTCGCGTTCTTTCGTGATGTGGTTTTTTGTTCATTTTCGTTATTTGGTCTGCAAAGGTAATACTATTTCGTTAATTTCTTGCCTTCCAAAGCGTCTGCAATCTTTCTGTCGTTTGATAACCTAGGAATTTTGTTTTGACCTCCCAATTTTCCGATCGATTTCATATAGTCTTTAAATCCTTCTTTTTTCACTCTTGTAATTACCAGAGGTTTCAATACTTTACCTTCAATTAAATCAAAATAATAACTGTTTTGCTGTTGCAACGACTTTTCAATTTTATCTGCTAACTCTGATAGGTTTTCAGGTTCGTTTTCAAACTCAATAAACCATTCGTGATATGGTAATCCTTCCTTTGGGTTAATATTAGGTGCAACTGTAAACTCTGAAACCTGAACAGTTGTTCCTTTTACAGCTTCCTCCATTGCTTGCTCTACTTCCTTTCCAATAACATGTTCACCAAAAGCAGAAATAAAATGTTTAATTCTTCCTGAAACAATAACTCGGTAAGGTTCAGTTGAAGTAAATTCCACTGTATCTCCAATGTTATAAGCCCAAAGCCCTGCTGTGGTGGAGACTATCATCACATAGTTTACTCCAATTTCAACATCTTTTAGAGTAATTCGTTTGGGATTGTCATTAAAAAATTCATCTGCTTTTATAAACTCATAAAAAATACCTGAATTTAACTGTAGTAACATGCCGCGTTCTCCCTGTTTATCCTGATATGCAAAAAAGCCTTCACTTGCCGGATACAATTCAATACTATCTACTTTACGACCAATTAAATTTTCAAATTTAGCACGATATGGCTCGTAGTTAACACCTCCAAAAATGAATAGATTGAAATTCTTAAAAACATCTCCTACTTTCTTTCC
>CAYTSL010000414.1:0-2041 GCA_964440415.1 uncultured Flavobacteriaceae bacterium | reverse complement strand
TTTAATTTTCTTTTCTACTTCTGACTTGGATGAAACGTAATCTTCATGATTTGTGAAACCTAAATCATTCAATTGATTGATAAGTAAGGGATGATTAATATCGAGATGAAGGATATTCATTAACTGCATTAATTTTTATAAAGTTACAAAGTTTTGCATTAAGGATTGAGCAATTGTTGGAGCTCCTTGAAAAGAGCGACTTGTGAAAGCCTGACTTTTACAGAGTAAAAGGAATGCCTAAATATTAAAAACCTAAAATAATTTTAGCAATATAAAAGAATAGGAAAATGCCAAATATATCATTGCTGGTAGTTATAAATGGACCTGTTGCTATTGCAGGATCAATACCTCGCTTATCCAATATAATAGGCACAAAAGTCCCAACAAGAGCAGCAACAATGATAACGCAGAGCATTGAAATAGCTATGGTGAGGGTAAAATCTAATTCCATTTTTGTAATGAAACCGAAAAGAATAACTAGTAGTGCTAACGCAAGTCCGTTAATTAAACTTAAACCAACTTCCTTTAATAGTCTGCTTATAAGACTTCCTTTTACAACATCATTTGCTAGACCCTGCACAATAATTGCGCTGGATTGGACACCAACATTACCAGCCATAGCAGCAATTAAAGGTGTGAAAAAGAAAAGCTCCTTGTAATTGTTTAGTGCTTCTTCATAACCTTCCATGATGAATACACTTCCCAAGCCACCAAACAGGCCTAAAACCAACCATGGTAAACGTGCTTTGGTAAGATCCCAAACACTATCATCTGCCTCAACCTCCTGGGTTAAACCAGCAGCTAATTGATAATCTTTTTCTGCTTCTTCTTTAATAAAGTCAACAACATCATCTATGGTGATCCTACCTAACAAGGTTTGACCATCATCAACAACAGGAATAGCTTCCAGATCATATTTTTGCATAATTTTAGCAACATCTTCAATATCATCAGCCACATTCACAGAGTCCACATTAGAAATATAGATATCTGAAATTTTTTGTTCGTTTTTTGCTACAATAAGATCTTTTAAAGAAAGTCGTCCTATCAACTTCTCCTGTTTGTCTACAACATAAATTGAGTGTACTCGGGTTACTTCTTCAGCTTGACCTCTAATTCTTCTCATGCAACCTGCAACAGTCCAAGTTTCATAAACTTTAACTAGCTCTTTTGCCATGAGACCACCAGCAGAATCCTCGTCATACGCAAGGAGTTCTTTTATTTCTGCCTTATGTTCTTCATCTTCAATGTGCGAAATAACTCTTTCCTGACGATCTTCGGGAAGTTCTGAAATAATATCAGCAGCATCATCAGAATCAAGTTCTTCAACCTCTTCTGCAATTTCTTTGGCGGATAGATTTTTTAAAACTTTTTCTCTATCATCGTCATCCAATTCCATAAGGACATCTGAAGTCGTTTCAGAATCCAAAAGTTTTATAACATAAAGGGCTTGGTCTAGATCTACTTCATCAAGGATCTCTGCAATATCAGCGTAGTGAAACTCATCTAATAATTTTCGTAAATCTTTATCATTATTAGTTTCAATGAAATTTTCAACCCTTTCAATGAGTTCATCACTTAATTGAAATTGTATGTTTTCCTTATTTTCTTCCACCGGAAATTATTGTTTTTTAATGTCTTCTTGAACTAGGATCGAAAGATTTATAAACTCCTTTACACTTAATTGTTCAGGACGCTTTCCAAAGATAACATCTTCTCTTAAATTATCTGATAAATTAAATGTTTTTAAACTATTTCTTAATGTCTTACGACGTTGTTGAAAGGCTGTTTTTACAACTTTAAAGAATAATTTCTCATCACATGGTAGTTTATAATTTTCCTTTCGAGTTAGCCTTAATACACCAGAATCAACTTTTGGTGGTGGACTAAACACTTTTGGAGAAACTGTAAACAAATACTCGGCATTGTAAAAAGCTTGAGTTAATACAGATAAAATGCCATAAACTTTGCTTCCCTCTTTTTGGCAAATACGTTGCGCTACTTCTTTTTGGAACATGCCTGAAAATTCTGGTATTTGATC
>CAYTSL010000413.1:0-2047 GCA_964440415.1 uncultured Flavobacteriaceae bacterium | reverse complement strand
TTTATGCATTTTCAGGGAAAAAAGAACTAGAGGAGAAATAAATTAAAACGTGTTCAGTTTGTGTTCGCTTGTTAGTATTAAATTATAAAAACTAGAAAAATATTTTAGGTTATTTGTCTAACAATATACTTTAGTTTGCTATTAAGCAATTGAGTGAAAGGCCTTACGGTGTTTCGTAAGGCCTTTTTTTATGTTTTTGAATAGTTGCCTGATATATCATAAGAAAGTAGAATGTTTCTTACTTAATAAAGAGCATTATTATAGTTATAATATATAATAATTTTACAGATAAAAATGCTTCTAATTATCCTTAATTTCTGTATATTTACACGGTAGGCTAATAAGTGTTATACACAGCAGGCTAATAAGTGTTATACATAATAGATCAATTTAGAAGATTTAATTAAAAAGAAATAATGTCAACTCCAGGAGAAAAATTAGCTGCTTCACTAGAAGAATTACGTCAACTTCAAGAAGATAAGAAAGTTGTCGCAATTAAGTCTTCCGAAATATCTCGTGTTCATAGAGAAAGGCTATCCAAAAATGGTTTCCTTAAAGAAGTATCTAGAGGATGGTATATTGTCGCTGATCCTGAAGATAGACCAGGCGATTCAACTTCTTGGTATACCTCATATTGGAACTTTTGTTCCAGATATTTAGAGAATAAATATAGAGGCCAATATTGTATTTCACCTGAACAATCTTTATTGCTACATGTAGGTAATGCTGTTGTTCCAGAACAACTAATAACTCGATCACCAAATGGGCCAAACAAAGTAATTCCATTATTACATGATACAAGTTTGCTAGAGCTAAAAGGAGAATTGCCAGATAAAGATAATATAGGTAAAATTAATGATGTTAGAGTCTTCAACTTAGAATCATCTTTGATTAATATTCAGCCGGTAATGTTTAAAACCAAAGCTATAGAAATTATAGCAGCTTTATCTATGATTAAAGATGCATCTCAAATATTAGCTCCATTATTAGATGGATCTCATACTAGACCGGCAGGTAGACTAGCTGGCGCATTTCGAAAAATTGGTCAAGACAAAACTGCTGATGAAATAATAAAAACAATGAGGTCACTAGACCATAATGTTACTGAGGCAAACCCTTTTGAGCAGGAAATATCAACAGATCTTATTGATAAAACAAAATCCCCATATGTTAATCGTATCCAATTAATGTGGTCCGAATATCGAAAAGTTGTTATTAAGTATTTTCCAAAGGGACAGAACCAGCAAATTACCGTCAACGAATATTTAAATTCAGTGGACCAGATATATACGACAGATGCTTATCATTCATTGTCGATTGAAAGATATAGGGTTTCATCTGAATTGATTGAATTAGTACGAGGTGGTGAGTGGAAGCCAGATGATAATGCTAGTCATCAAGAGCTTAAAAATGCTATGGCCGCTCGGGGCTATTATGGGACCACTCAACAGGTAAAATCATCAATTGAGAAAATTCTTAATGGTACCAATCCAGGAACCGTATTGGACCAAGATCATTCATCTTGGTATCGTGAATTATTTGCACCTAGTGTTACGGCTGGGATATGCAAACCTTCGGATTTAGCAGGATATAGAAATCGACCTGTATTTATTTCTAATTCAAGACATGTTCCTATGAGTGCAGAAGCAGTAAGAGATTCTATGCCTGCTTTTTTTGAATTATTAACCAACGAAGATCATGCTGGCGTTAGAGTCGTCCTTGGACATTTTTTCTTTGTATATATTCATCCATATGCTGATGGTAATGGTAGAATGGCAAGATTCCTAATGAATACTATGTTAGCTTCAGGAAACTATCCTTGGACTGTGATTCCGGTTGAGCGTAGAAATGATTATATGAATGCATTAGAGGAAGCGAGTGTTAATGGAAATATTGAACCATTCGCCAAATTCATTTCTGAACTAGTCGATTTGAGTATAAAAGGCAAGCCAGCAGCAAAACTAATTAAAAAATAAAATCATATAAATAATCAATAAAAACAAATGCTAACAATCGCTAAAGTACATTGCATTAAGTATGTTTAGCC
>CAYTSL010000412.1:0-2047 GCA_964440415.1 uncultured Flavobacteriaceae bacterium | reverse complement strand
AGCGGCTGAGATCATACCCATTGAACCTAGAACAGGTAATGCTGTTTAGGAAAATATAATCCAGAATAATCACCTCTTTTTATTCTAAATAAGTTTTTTGAATGAAAAATTCGATTGTACTATTCTTGTTTATACTTTCTTTATTAAGTGTTCAAAGTCAAGAAAAAATCAAGGATACAACCAAATTAGAAAGACTTGATGAGGTATTAATTACGGCAATTCGCGTTAATGCAGATTCACCCATAACTTTTTCAAATATTTATAAAGAAGATTTAAATGAAAGAAATTTAGGTCAGGATATTCCTGTTCTAATGAACTTTCTTCCAAATGTTGTGACCACATCAGATGCTGGTTCTGGAGTTGGTTATACAGGTATTCGTGTTCGCGGTAGTGATGCAACTAGAGTGAATGTGACAATAAATGGTATTCCTTACAACGATTCAGAATCTCATGGTACGTTTTGGGTTAACCTTGGTGATTTTGCATCGTCTGTTGAAAGTTTGCAATTGCAAAGAGGTGTAGGTACAAGTACCAATGGAGCAGGTGCTTTTGGTGCGAGTTTGAATATTTTAACAGAAGCAGTTTCTAAAGAACCCAGTGCAGAAATTGCCTCCGCTATTGGTTCATTCAATACTTTTAAGAACACTCTAAAATTTAGTACAGGCACATTAAACGACCATTTTGAATTATCTGGACGTTTATCAAAAATTACAAGCGATGGTTACATTGACAGAGCAGAATCTGAATTGAAATCCTATTTTTTACAAGGGACTTATTCTGATGAAAATACTTTAATAAAGGCAGTGACTTTTGGAGGATTTGAACGCACGTATCAAGCTTGGTTTGGAATTGATGAAGCGACATTAGAAAATGACAGAACCTTTAATCCAGCAGGTATTTATATTGATGATGAGGGAAATACGCGTTTTTATGATAATGAAGTAGATAATTACAATCAAGATCATTATCAACTTCTTTGGAATGAACGAATAGATAGTAATTGGTCAACAAATTTGGCATTTCATTATACGTATGGTAGAGGCTATTTTGAACAATACAAGGAAGATGATGATTTTTCTACTTACGGATTTGAACCTATTACAGTAAATGGAGAATTGGTAGAATCAACGGATTTAATTAGGCGTCGTTGGCTAGATAACGATTTTTATGGGACCACTTTTTCAATAAATTATAAAGATGATGGTTCAGAAATAATAGTTGGTGGAGCCTATAATAAATATGAAGGGGACCATTTTGGAGAAGTAATTTGGTCTCAATTTTCTAGCAATAGTGAAATAAGGGATCGATATTATGATAATGTAGCCAATAAAAATGAATTCAATATTTACAGTAAAGGTACTTTTAAACTAAAATCTGGATTGAGTTTGTTTGCAGATGTCCAACTACGCTCAATTAGTTATAAAACCAGAGGAATAAATTCCGATTTGATTGATTTTAGAATTGATGACAGTTTTACTTTTTTTAATCCAAAACTTGGGATGACTTATAAGCTAAATGATGAAAACAGATTATATGCTTCTTTTGCAAGAGCAAATAGGGAACCAAATAGAACGGATTATGAAAACGGTAACCCAAGACCTGAACAGCTCAATGATTTAGAATTTGGATGGAGACTAAATACGGAGAAGAATTTGATTAACGCGAATATCTACTATATGAAATACAATGACCAATTGGTTTTAACCGGACAATTGGATGATGTTGGTTCACCAATTAGAGCCAATAGTGGCAAAAGTTATCGCCTTGGGGTAGAAGTAGATGCCAATTTTAAATTATCAGATAAAGTATCTCTTTTGCCAAATGTATCAATAAGTACTAATAAGAATCTGGATTTTACAAGGTCTTTAAATGGCGATTTGGTAAATTTAGGAGAAACCAATATTTCGTACTCACCTAATATAGTTGTAGGAAATTCAATAGAATATTCACCCATTTCTAATTTCAAAATAGCATGCTTATCAAAGTATGTTGGTGAGCAATACATGAGTAATTTTGATGTTGAAGCATCTAAACTGGATAGTTATTT
>CAYTSL010000411.1:0-2047 GCA_964440415.1 uncultured Flavobacteriaceae bacterium | reverse complement strand
ACACCTGACTATTGTAACGAAGGAATTTTTTATGCCAATAATGTGCCCCTAACAGAGGGATTGATCAAGTTCAGATTGAACAATGATTGGGGTGTTAACTATGGCGACGATGGTGAAGACGGAATTTTAGAAGCAGGGGGTGCTGATATCCCTATTTCTGAAGCTGGTGTCTATGATATTAAGCTTGACTTTACAAACCCTAGTGTACCTACGTATACTATGACGAAGAAATAAATTTGATTGTTAGTATTAAGAAGGGCTGTTTATAACAGCCCTTTTTTTCCTTTATTAAAAACTTAACTATGCATAAAACTCTACTATTTTTCTTAATAATTAGTACCTCTTTAATTGCACAGCAACAAACGGTCACTTTTGATGTCAGTCCGACTCCATTTGCCGAGGATGAAATGATCACGATCACGGCTTCTGATTTTAGCCCTACAGTTTGGGGTGTTACAGACGTTTATCTTTGGGCATGGTCAAATGCAAGTGGGGATCAACAAAATGCTCCCAACAATGGCGAATGGACCAATTCAGATGAAGCGCAGATAATGACTAACAATGGTGATGGCACCTATTCGATTTCATTTATTCCTACAGATTTTTATGAAAGAACCGGGCTAGAAAGTATCGGCTTTTTGGTAAAGGCCAAAAATGGTGACGGAGACAAAAAATCACAGGATAACGTTGTTCTGGTTGGAAGCATCGACGTTCCTCCAGTAACGGAAGCCCCTGTTCCAAACGGTATGCTTGATGGGATCAACCTGAATCCAAATGATAACACCAAAGTTACACTTGTGCTATATGCGCCCTTAAAGGAATTTATATACGTACTTGGTGATTTTAACAATTGGGAAAAGAACGCGAATTATTTATTAAAAAAGGATACGGCCAAAAACAGATTCTGGATCGAACTTAGCGATTTAACCCCAAAGTTTGATCATATGTATCAGTATTTGGTAGATGGAGCAATACGCGTTGCTGACCCTTATTCAACGACAATCTTAGACGATTTTAATGATCAGTTTATCGATGACGTAACGTATCCGAATCTTCCAGATTACCCATCGAGTAATACGAGTCATGCCGTTACTTTACTAAGAACCGGAGATGAAGATTTTAATTGGCAAACTAACAGTTATGAAATTCCTGAAAAAACTGATCTTGTAATCTATGAGCTCTTATTGAGAGATTTTGATGCTTTGCACAGTTTTGATGCCTTAAAAGCAAGACTTGATTATTTAGAAGACTTAGGTGTGAATGCTATTGAACTGATGCCTGTAAGTGAATTTGACGGAAACGAATCTTGGGGCTATAACCCATCCTTTCATATGGCATTGGATAAATATTACGGTACCCCGATGGCATTTAAACAATTGATAGATGAATGTCATAATAGAAATATGGCTGTGATTTTAGACGTGGTATATAACCATGCTTCAGGTCAAAACCCTTACTACAGGATGTGGAATAACAGCAACGGAGGTTATGGAGGTCAGGCGAGTGCAGACAGCCCGTTTTTTAACCAGGTTGCTACCCATTCTTATAGTGTTTTTAATGACTTTAACCATAGCAAGCAGGCTACCAAGGACTATGTGAAAAGAACAACACAATATTGGATCGATGAATATAGAATTGATGGGTTCAGATGGGATCTAACAAAAGGCTTTACCCAAAACTGTACCGCAAGTAATGAAAGTTGCACCAACGCTGCACAAGCAGATCGTGTTGCCGTATTAAAGGAATATGCAGACTATCAATGGGCCATAGATTCTGATTTTTATGTGATCTTTGAGCATTTGGGCACCAATGCGGAAGAGACGGAGTGGGTCAATTACAGGCTTAATGAAGGTAAAGGGATCATGATGTGGAGCAAATTAACGGAACCATATAATGAAAGTACCTTGGGTTTTCATGAGAATGGAAAATCAGACTTTTCATGGATCGACTATAAGAACAGGAACTGGACGGTACCAGCGAATGTAGCCTATATGGAAAGTCATGATGAGGAAAGACTTATGTATAAGAACCTGGAATTTGGTAATTC
>CAYTSL010000410.1:0-2049 GCA_964440415.1 uncultured Flavobacteriaceae bacterium | reverse complement strand
AAGAGTCAAGGAATGGAATATCCCATGATCTGTTGGAATTACGGTCGTCCAGATAAAGAAGGAAATTATTCAGATAGAACTAAATATGGGATGATGAGTGTAATTATTCATGAAGTTGGACATAATTTTTTCCCAATGATTATTAATAGTGACGAAAGACAATGGACATGGATGGATGAAGGATTAACAACCTTTGTTCAATACATAGCAGAACAGGATTTTGGTAAATGGTATCCCGATGCATTGTCTCCTCAACATGATAATTATCCATCACGTCGTGGTCCTGCAGAGAAAATTATTCCTTATATGAGTGGTGATCAAGATTTTATTGCTCCAATTATGACCAAAGGACTGAATACCTATCAATTTGGCAGTAATGCTTATAGCAAGCCTGCAACCGGATTAAATATGCTACGGGAGACTATTATGGGGAGAGATTTGTTTGATTATGCTTTTAAAACCTATGCTCAACGTTGGATGTTCAAGCATCCAACACCTGAAGATTTCTTCAGAACAATGGAAGATGCTTCGGCTTTTGATCTGGATTGGTTTTGGAGAGGTTGGTTTTATACAACAGATTATACAGATATAGGATTAAAGGAAGTTAAAAAATATTATGTATCCAATGAGCCTAATCAACGAATGCAAAATATGGTTTTAAGAAGAGGCATGGATATTAACGATTTACCGCCTTTTGTATATTTGGTAGAAGAGGGAAGTGAAGATTTTAGTGAAAACCTTCGTGGGAAAAGTACTCTGGAAAATTCTCCAATATTAAAGGAATATTTAATGGATAATTTTACTGAAGAGGAAATTAAAAATATTGAAACTCCTAACTATTTCTATAAGGTTACATTCAATAAACCTGGAGGTTTGGTAATGCCAATAATAGTAGAATACGAATATGCAAATGGAAAAAAGGAAAGAATAACTTATCCAGCCCAAATATGGAGGTTTAATGATAAAGAAGTAAGTAAAGCGATTGCTTCAACTTCAGAGTTAATAAAAATTACTGTAGATCCAGATAAAGAAACTGCTGATATTGATACTTCTAATAATTCTTGGCCAAAGGAGATCAAGCAAAGCAAATTTGATCAATTTAAAACTGAAGTTAAAAACTAACTTTTAAATATTTCTTAAAAGCTGACTTTATAAGTCGGCTTTTTATTTAAATTTGTGTTGTGATACAATTGACTACATTTTTATTTATTAGTGGAACTGAAATAGCTTTCGTTCTTTTTATAGTTGTTATGGTATTTGGTGCTGATAAAATTCCGGATATAGCACGTGGTCTAGGAAAAGGCATGAGAACTCTCAAAGATGCAACTAATGACATTAAACATGAGATCACTAAAACTGCTGATAAGCAAGGTATTGATACGGATATTGTAAAAGATGTCAACAAAGAGATATCAAAAGTTAAAGACAATATTGATGACTTCACCGGATCTGTAAGACGAAAACTTTAGTTATTTCTTTCTGCTAATCGTTAAACCATCTCTAATTGGGAGAATGATGCTCTCTAGACGCTCATCTTCATTTAATAATGTATTGTAGGCTACCAATGATTTAGTAGCTTCATCTGTTTGGCTTGTTTGGTTCAATACTTTTGCATTCCATAACACATTATCGGATAATAAAACACCCCCAGAGTTTAATTTTTTAATTATAATATTAAAATAATTAATATAGTCTTCTTTATTAGCATCAATAAATACCAGATCAAAAGTTTTATTCAAAGAAGGAACTATATCCAGTGCATTTCCAAGATGTTGGTGAATTTGATTCCCAAAATCTGATCTATCAAAGTACTTCCTTTGAAAATCAAATAATTCTTCATTTATATCAATAGTATGTAATTCTCCACCTTTTTGCAATCCTTCAGCTAAACAAAGAGCCGAGTAACCCGTATAGGTTCCAATCTCTAAAATATATTTAGGATTGATCAGCTTTGACAATAAACTAAGTACTCTGCCTTGATAATGCCCACTTAACATACGTGGTTGCAAAATCTTTAGATAAGTTTCTCTGCTAAGTTCTTGTAATAAC
>CAYTSL010000409.1:0-2072 GCA_964440415.1 uncultured Flavobacteriaceae bacterium | reverse complement strand
AAAACCAGAAGTAAATAAATGAATAATTTGAACACTACAAAAACAACGAAATGGCAACAGCGTGAATAACTCATTGTTTACTTTGCAGGTACTCGGCGAATCCCAAATCCTTGGCTAGCCTCCTTGTGCCTCCGCTAAAGCTTCGGCGACACGCGGGCGCCAAAGTAGCTTGGCTACGAAGGCTGAAAAGCTTCGGTAATTTTCGACAGGATTTTTTTCTGGTTCGTTTTCTTTTACTAATTTTATCCTACGTAACGAAATCATACCTGCCCGCCACAATAATTATGGCAGGAGGCAGGTTTACATGCCAATGGTATGCGGTCACAAACACGTTTTGAGTAATAATACAACAACCACTAAAAAATGAAATCATTAAAGAAAGCACTTCTACTATTAGTATCAGTAATCTTAGTTTTTGTAATCTATCTAGTTTTTAATACCCTAAATTTTAAGTCAACGCAAATAAATTCTGAACCTATTGAGGTTATTGAACTTAATTCCTCTTCATTAGAGAATTTTTCTAAGGCTATAAAAATAAAAACAATTTCGCCTGAGAATGCCATAGATTTTGACTCCATTCAATTCCAACATTTTACAAGTTTTTTAAAAAATACATATCCTTTAGCAGATTCTCTTCTAGAAAAGAAAACGTTTAATTCATTTAGCTTTCTGTATAAGTGGCGTGGTTCAGACCTAAGTTTAAAACCAATTATTTTAATGGCACATCTAGATGTCGTACCGGTTATTAAAGAAAATTTATCAAGCTGGAAACACGATCCCTTTAGTGGGGAAATAATAAATGATATTTTTTGGGGACGAGGAACTATTGATAATAAAGTTGGCGTTGTCGGAATAATGGAATCTATAGAGCTTTTATTGAAAGATGGTTTTTTACCAAAACGCAGTATTTATATTGTTTTAGGTCATGATGAAGAAATAGATGGATTAAATGGCTCTAAGACAATTGCTCAATACTTAAAAAAAGAAAAAATAGAAGCAGAATTTGTTTTAGATGAAGGAGGAAATATTGTACAAAAATTAATTCCCGGTATTGAAAAAGATGTTGCTCTTATAGGTATTGCAGAAAAAGGATATGTTTCTTTAGAATTATCAGTAAGTTTAGAAGGTGGACATTCTTCAATGCCAGAAAAAGAAACGGCTATAGATGTTCTTTCTAATGCTATCGTTAAAATTAAACAAAACCCTTTTCCTACTACAATTTCAACACCAATTGAGGGTTTTATTAAATATTTAGGTCCAGAAATGCCCTTTACGACCAAATTAGCATTTGCAAATAAATCAATTTTCAAGTCTTTAATTACTGGAATTTATGAAGAATCTGCTTCAGGCAATGCACTAGTAAGAACGACTACTTCACCCACTATTTTTAATAGTGGCGTAAAGGACAATATTATTCCCCTATCAGCAAGTGCTACAATAAATTTCAGGATTATTCCAGGGGAAACAATTGCTACTGTTGTAGATCGCGTCAATCAGGTTATAAATGATGAACGTATTACAATTAAAAAAGGTGAGTCTATCACCGAACCATCAAAAGTTTCTAGTACAAATTCCTATGGGTATAAAACACTACATAAAACAATTTCAGAAATTTACCCAACTGCACTTGTAGCACCATACTTAGTCGTAGGAGCGACAGATTCAAGACATTTTAATGATATTACTGACAATATTTATAGGTTTTCTCCTGTCAAAATAAATGAGGGAAATATAAAATCTTTTCATGGTTTGAATGAAAGGTTGCCAGTTAGTGATTTTGAAAATTCAATTCGCTTTTATCATCAATTAATAAAAAATAGTACTTCAAAATAAGTACTCATAACACCATATATGAAAAAATATCGGTTAAAGTGCGAAAACAAAAGCATAGACCTAAAACACCAAATATGGTCTATAAATTAACAGCGTAAAATCAATTTTAACCTGTAGCCATATTTCAGGACAAGACAGTTTTTAATTCTGCCTAATTTAAGCGCTATTATTACCAAATTAGAGCTTATAGGTCTCGATTGGGCACTTAATTATTGTCGATACAATTAATTTGATCGGTT
>CAYTSL010000408.1:0-2080 GCA_964440415.1 uncultured Flavobacteriaceae bacterium | reverse complement strand
ACGTGATTATCGTTTCTATTCTGAAGACATGTTACATCCTAATAAAACTGCTGTAGACTATATTTGGGAGCGGTTTCAAAAGGTTTGGATCTCATCAGAATCTATTCAAACTATGGAAGAGGTGGATACTATTCAAAAAGGAATTGGTCACAAGGCATTTAACCCTGAAAGTGAACAGTACCAAGAGTTTGTGCAAAAGTTAGAAGTTAAAAAAAGTAAACTTCAGGGCGAATATCCGCACATTTTATTCTAAAATG
Organism: uncultured Flavobacteriaceae bacterium; assembly: GCA_964440415.1. Taxonomy (GTDB): domain Bacteria; phylum Bacteroidota; class Bacteroidia; order Flavobacteriales; family Flavobacteriaceae; genus Site-B1. Next base: position 1,823 of record CAYTSL010000408.1, on the reverse strand, counting down.
CGATTTATCCTTTTTAATGGTTTCTTATCGAAAAAAACATTGAGATAATCTTTTAAGGTTTATATTAGTTGTGCTATTAATCAATTTTTAGAAAAAGCATCAATTATTAATAAAAGCTTGTTTACAAGTGTCATTGGTATTGATGCTTTTTTGTTTCCATAATTTACTTCTTAATTGTTTTAATAGATTTACTGCAATTCGCTTTGTCAAGCAATTTTAATAACTTTCACAAAAATTAGTATTATGCGAAAAATTCTTTTTGGAGTTATTATTACTTTAATAATCCTATTTAGTTTTAAATATTGTGAAGACTCAAAAGAAGATAAGGTAGAGCTTCAAGAAAGTTCCACTTTAATTCAACAACAAATTAAAAACGTTGGAAAGTTGATTGTAACAGAAGGTCATTTCAGTGAAGTTTTTAACTATAAGAATTCAAAAGAGATTTTTGGAGAATATTTTACTTCAGAAAAAAAAGCATTAGTGGTTGTTAATGCAGATGTAAGTATAGGCTACGATTTAAGTAAAATTAAATATGAAATTGATGAAGCTAATAAGACCTTACGGATAATAAGTATTCCAGAGGAGGAAATAAACATTAATCCAGATTTTGAGTATTACGATGTACAATCGGATTTTTTAAATCCCTTTGAAGCGCAAGATTATAATAAAATAAAAGAATCGGTTAAAAAATCATTAATGCAAAAGGTTGAAAATTCATCACTAAAAACGAATGCCAAAAACAGGCTTATAAGTGAATTGTCTAAATTTTTAATTCTGACAAATTCTTTAGGTTGGACTTTAGAATATAACAGTAACCCAATTAGTACTCAAGAAGAATTAAACAACCAGACTTTTATTAATAATTTCTAAACCTCCATCAATTAAATGACCAACATTTGGGTTATTTTGTTTAACTGTTTCCAGGTGTTTTAATATACTCTCGCAAAGTTTTTTTTCATTAGCTTTAAAAGCAAGTTCATACAATTCAACAGATAATAACCAATCGTTTGGAAACTTATCAATAAGTTGTTCTAAAACTTTTGTTCTGGAGATTGTTTTGTTTTTCTGCTCTCTGTAATCTCTCACTTGCTCGTAAAGACTTTCAAGTTCCAATCGTTCTTTTGATTTTTTAACATGAATAGTTTTGCTTGAGGGAACATGGGTAATTAAATTAAAACTATTTAAATCTGCTGGTCCAGAAAAAGCCGAAGTCACTTCTTTGCCAACAGCCATATCGTAGATTCCCCAGTCAGGTTTAAATAAAATTGTTTCACCATAAGTTACAGTACAATTCTTAAAACTGATTAAAATGATTTTTCCTTGCAGGTTACGTTTACCCGTTATAATCTCACCTGAAACGGTGATGCCTCCTTCAAAATTAAGCTCGATAGTTTCTCCTTCATATACATCATAAGCACGCAAATCACGTGGACTCATGTCCTCTATAGCAAGATTGATGCCTTTTAGTTTACCAATCGGACTTCCAAATCCTTTAGCATGATATTCTTTTCCATGTCCAACCAATTCTTTTTCTCTGTAAGATAAAGCAGTCTCACCCGTGGTTTGTATGTAGATAGATTTACCATTGTCTTCAATTACATTTGTGAAAACTCCAGAGATTTGTAATCCTGTGCTCAACTCAATTGTTCCTAATGCTTGAGATGCTATTAATTTCTTAATACTATCTGGGCCTCCAGTTCGTAAAGCCATGGTATTAGCAAACTCTTCCAAGACCAGACTCAAATGTGCAAAATCTGGTGTGACATATAATTGAGGTTGAGGTTTGGTAATATCAAAATTTCTATAGGTTGCATTAATATCAT
>CAYTSL010000407.1:0-2080 GCA_964440415.1 uncultured Flavobacteriaceae bacterium | reverse complement strand
ATAGCGAAAGAACGACTCAATATTAGAACGATTTCAGCTTTCATTATTTTGTTCGCAATTTTTATTGGTTCAGGTGCATTTATTAATTACAACACCAAAACATTAAACAACTACAGAACTGTAAAACAAGGAACAGTTGGTTCTGCCGAATATGAAAAACAACTGAGTAAATACGATAAAATTGCGCAACCAAAAGTTATTGATGTTAAAGTTAATGCAGATTTAATTCCCGAAAATAGAACAGCAAAAATTAAGACAACCTTTAAAATGGTTAATAAATCTAATGAAGTAATAGATTCATTGCATTTAAATTGGGGAGCAGAAGGTTTGTTGAAAAAAGAAGTGAATACATTTACTATTCAAGGTAAAGTTCCAAAATTGGGTAAACGTTATGACGATTTTGGTTATGAAATTTATGCTTTTGAACAACCTTTACAGCCAAATGATACCATTAGTATGACTTTAGAAGCAACTGGCTCGTATAAAGGGTTTCCTAATGAAGGTTCAGGTTCTACAGTAGTTTACAACGGAACATTTTTAAACAACAGCTTCTTTCCATCATTTGGTTATGATGCTCAAGGCGAGTTAACAAGTGATCAGGATCGAAAAAAATACGACTTGCCAATTAAAGATTATACGTTACCTGAACAAACAGACGAATGGGGATTGAATAATTTATTGTTTAACGATGATGCCGATTATATAACTTTTGAAGGAACTGTGAGCACAGCACCAAATCAAATTGCTATAATGCCTGGGTATTTACAAAAAGAATGGGAAGAGAATGGAAGAAAATATTACACCTACAAAATGGAAGGTGAGTTAGATTTTTTCTATAATATTTCATCAGCAGAATATGAGGTTCATAGAGAAGTTTGGACTGGTAAATCAGGAGAAAAAGTAAATATCGAGATATTTCATCATCCAACACATACTTATAATATTGATCGTTTTGTAAAAGGAGTAAAACATTCTATGGATTATTTTGCTGAAAATTATGGACCTTACCAATATCGTCAAATGAGAATACTTGAATTTCCTCGATATTCTACATTTGCTCAATCATTTCCAAATACGGTTCCCTTTGCTGAAAGTTTTGGTTGGGTAGGTGATTTTAGTGATCCAAATGATTTGGATTATGTTTATACTGTAACTTCACACGAAGTCGCACATCAGTGGTGGGGACATCAAGTTACGCCATCTGCAACACGAGGTTCTAATCAAATTTCAGAATCTATGGCGGAGTATTCTTCGTTGATGGTTATGAAAAAAGAATATGGAGTTGATGCGATGCAAAAATTTTTAAAAGAAGAATTAGATCGATACTTAAGAAGTAGAGCTAACGAAAGCAAGTTCGAAAAAACATTACTTGATAATGATAATCAGGCATATGTTTGGTATCGAAAAGGTGGGTTGATACTTTATGCGCTTCAAGATTTAATAGGTGAAGACAATTTAAACAAAGCTTTTAAAGCATATATGGAGGCTGCACGATTTAGACCAAAAGCTCCTTTTACAACTTCGTTAGAATGGTATGACTTTATGAAGTCTGCAACTCCAGATTCTCTGCAATATTATTTAGAAGATAGCTTTGAAAAGATAACGCTTTATTCTAACAAAGTTACAGAAGCGTCTTATAAAAAAGTTTCAGACGATAAATATGAAGTGACTATTGAAGTTGAAAGCTCAAAAAAATATTTTGATGGTAATGGTAAATTATTAGCAACAGGAGATAAAGCCAACTTACTTGAAATTGCAGTTTTTGATAATGATATTGAAAACGAACAAGGCATGACTATAAAGTCTCCTTTAGTTCTGGAAAAAGTTTGGGTGAAACCAGGAAAATCAACATTTACATATATCACAGAGAAACTGCCGATAAAAGCAGGTATAGATCCTTACAATAAAATGATAGACCGTATTCCAGATGATAATCTCATGACTTTAGATGAAATTTTAGATTAATGCTTTTAAGGTATTGTCTTTTCTGAAATGGTTTGCAGATAAAGAATTATATCTATGATCAAAAAACAGCAGACCTATCGTGGCAACGAACCATTGATTTTTTTAAGAAATATCT
>CAYTSL010000406.1:0-2081 GCA_964440415.1 uncultured Flavobacteriaceae bacterium | reverse complement strand
TATATGATCAAAACATCAGACGAGTATTCTAAAACCCAGATTTTTGGTCATCCAGCTGGACTTTTTGTGTTGTTTTTTACAGAAATGTGGGAACGCTTTTCTTATTATGGAATGCGAGCATTGCTTGTCATTTACATGATAGCAACAGCAACGGATGCAAATGGCCCAGGATTGGGATGGACAGAATTAGAAGCATATCAGTTGTATGGTTGGTATGTTATGTTGGTGTATCTAATGTCAATACCTGGAGGAATGTTAGCTGATAAAGTTTTAGGTCAGAAAAGAACAGTAATGCTGGGAGCTATTATTTTAGTCTTAGGACATGGTACTTTAGCTATCGATGCAAGTTGGGCATTCTTTACAGGTTTAGGATTAATAATACTTGGCGTAGGATGTTTGAAACCAAATATTTCAACAATGGTTGGTGGACTTTATAAAAAAGGAGATATCCGAAGAGATAAAGGATTCAGTATCTTTTATATTGGAATAAATTTAGGATCACTATTAGCAACAACTTTTGTTGGTTTAATCGTTGCTAAATGGGGTTGGCACGCTGGTTTTGCCATGGCAGGAATTGCTATGTTACTTGGTCTTGTAGTCTATATTTATGGACAAAGATATCTTCCGTATGTTGGGAATAAACCAACCAAAGAAGATAAAGAAAAAGACAGGTCTTTTATCAAATTATTCTTGAATATATTAAAATTTCCAAAACATTTGACAGTAGTATGTGTATTGTTGATTCTTTCTATCTATGCTGGATTTACATTTGAAGGCGTAGATCATTGGGGCTATGGCGCCCTTTTTATTTTTCTTTCTTTAACTGTTGGATTATTAATGATGATTTATCAAAGTTTAGAAACTCAAATTGAGAAAGACAGATTTTTAGTGGTTTTACTTTCCTTTTTAATAGTTATCATTTTTTGGGGTGCGTTTGAACAGGCAGGAGGATTAATGAATGTTTATACAGAACAGAAAACGGATAGAATGTTGTTTGGCTGGTTAATACCAACACCAATGTTTCAGGGTTTAAATGCTGGATTTATTTTACTATTTGCAGTATGGATTGCAAATATATGGGCAAAACGAAAATTAAAAGGAAAAGAAGCTTCATCACTATTTAAAATGGCCACAGGTACAATAATAATGGGATTTGGTTTTGTGTTTATGATTTTTGCTGTTAGAGAATATGAGGCCAATGGCTCGTCTGCAATGTATTGGTTGGTGTTTGCATATCTATTTCATACAATTGGAGAGCTTTCATCTTCACCAGTTTCGTTGTCATTTGTTACAAAATTAGCACCTGTAAAATATGCTTCATTAATGATGGGGTTATACTTTGCTTCCACTGGTCTTGGAGGGAAAGTTGCAGGAGTATTAGGGGAACTATCAAAGGAGGCTGGAGAATATACCATTTTTGCTGGAATTACCATTTTTACAGTAATATTTGGGTTAATAGTAATTGCATTACTAAAACCTTTAAATAGGTTAACCCATAATGCAGAAGATGAAGGTGAAATACATATTAATGATGATAATGAAGGTTTTGAATTAGCAGAAAGGTAATTTATTATGGCAGAGAATTCAACAGATCAATTTTTTAAAACGCAGGTATTAGGTCATCCAGCAGGACTTTTTGTAATGTTTTTTACAGAGATGTGGGAACGTTTCAGCTATTATGGAATGCGTGCTTTACTTATTCTGTTTTTAGTCGCTAAATTGGATGATGGAGGATGGGAATGGTCTCGTGCAGAAGCTATGAGCCTATTTGGATGGTATGTAATGCTAGTTTATTTTTTACCACTTTTAGGAGGATGGATAGCAGATAATAAATGGGGACATGTTAAAACTATAATAGTAGGAGCTGCAATAATAACTTTAGGTCATGCATCTATGGCTATTGCAGATTTACCTATAGAAATAGATTTAAAATTCATGTTCTATGTTGGGCTTTTGCTTATTGTATTGGGTACAGGTTTGTTTAAACCAAACATGTCTGCTACAGTTGGTAAAATGTATCCTAAGGACAGTAATAAAAAGGATGGTGCTTATACTATTTTTTATATGGGAGTTAACTCAGG
>CAYTSL010000405.1:0-2093 GCA_964440415.1 uncultured Flavobacteriaceae bacterium | reverse complement strand
CCAAGGTTTCACGTTCAAATTTATCGATATCAATATTGGTAGGATCTGCAAGGTGTAATTTCATATCCATAATTGCAGAGGCTAAATATTCTGTAGTAACAAATCCTTGATTAAAGGTTGATGCTTTTTTGATTTTCGCCACCAATTCTGCTGGAATAGGTTCTCCGGTTTTATTATGCACTAAAAATTTATTGATTACTTTATCTGTAGATAACCAGCGCTCTAATATTTGCGATTGGAACTCTGTAAAATCTCTTACACCGCTATTTAAAGTTGGATATTTTACATTAGAGGAGAAGTAGTGCAATGCATGTCCAAATTCATGAAAAAGCGTTTCAGCATCATCCCAAGATACTAATACAGCTTCTTCTGGAGCAGGTTTTACAAAGTTAGAGTTGTTAGAGCCCAATACGGTTTCTTTTCCGTCAAAAGTTGTATGACTTCTGTAAGTTGTTGCCCAAGCACCAGAGCGTTTACCTTGTCTTGCAAAAGGATCTAAATACCATAAGCCAATGTGTTCACCAGAATCTTTATCTGTTACTTCCCACACTTTTACATCTTCATGGAATACTGGAACAGAACCTTCTGGAACTGGTTTAAAATCATAGTTAAATATCTCTCCAGCTGTAAAGAATAAGGCTTGAGTTAATTTATCTAATTGTAAGTATTGTTTAACCTCGTCGCTATCTAAATCGTATTTTTGTTTCCTAACTTTTTCTGCGTAGTATCTGTAGTCCCAAGGTTCAATGGTGATGTTGTCTTTACTAGCAATGGCTTGCATGTCTGCAACTTCTTCTTTTACTCTTGCAATTGCAGCTGGCCAAACCGCATTCATTAATTCCATTGCATTTTCAGGATTTTTAGCCATTCTGTCTTGCAATCTCCAATCGGCATAATTATCATAACCTAATAATCCAACACGCTCTTTTCTTAATTTTAAGATTTTTGCAATAATCTCGTTGTTATCATACTCATCATCATTATCTCCTCTGGAATAGTAATTAGTCCAAACTTGTTTACGTAATTCTCTCTCGTTAGAGTAGGTAAGGAAAGGGTCCATTGAAGAACGCGAATTAGTAATCGCATATTTACTTTCTTGACCTTTATCTGTTGCAATTTTTGCAGCTGATTTAATAAAACCATCAGATAATCCACTTAATTGGTCTTTGGTTAAATAAGTAACATAGTTTTCTTCGTCATGTAAAATATTGTTAGAAAAGTCTGTATATAGCGTCGATAATTCTTTATTAATCTCTGCATAGCGCTTTTTCTTTTCTGCATCCAATTCGGCTCCCCTCATTGCGAAACCTTTGTAGATTAATTCAACAACACGTTGTTGGTCGGCTTCTAAAGAACTTGTTTGTGATGCATCATAAACAGCTTTAATACGTTGGAACAATTTTTCGTTTTGAGAAATTTTTGACCTAAATTCAGATAATTCTGGAGCTAATTCACTTTGAATTTTTCTAAATTCCGGAGTCGACATATTCCCGCTTAAAATCCCATAATAGGAGTAAACTCTGTCAAGTTCTTTCCCGGAACGTTCCATAGCTACAATAGTATTTTCAAATGTTGCTGGTTCGGAGTTGTTAGCAATCTTATCAATATCTGCTAAATTTAACTCCATGCCTTTCTGCATAGCCTCTTTAATATCTTCAACATTCATTTCATCAAAAGCAGGAACTCCACCATAAGGTCCTGTCCACTCTTGTAATAATATATTATCTGTCATTATTTTGGCATCTTTGGTGTCGTTATTTTTACAACTAGTAAACATAACTAAAGCACATAAAACAAGGGTTTTTATGTGTTTTAATACATTAGTTTTAATCATTATAATTTTGGATTTTGTTTTAGCTATTAAGGTAAGCAGTATTTACGATTTTTGAAAACAAAAAGTGTTATTATTCTAGTATAAAGGATTTGTATGCGTATTGCCAGATAAAGACATAAGACCGCTTCGCTTTTAGAATCAAGAAACAAGACGGATTTTTATTTACAATTGATAATTTTAATGTCAATTAGCTGAACACTGAACACTGCTTACTGAATAATCTCAACCTTCCTAATATATACATTTTGCAAAGGCCAAT
>CAYTSL010000404.1:0-2098 GCA_964440415.1 uncultured Flavobacteriaceae bacterium | reverse complement strand
CGTTTTTATTTTCTAGAGCATAACGTCTGAGCTAAGGCGCGCGGTTTACCGCGTCGCCTTCAGCTCTTTGTTCGACTTCTCTGATTCTATTTGTTTCTTTGTGACCCATAGCAAAGGATGACGCAAAGGAAGATTGCGTAGCACTTCAAACGTCTTCGGATCGGCCTCAAGCTTCTCCCATGTCCTCAGGTAATCCTCATTGTTGAAATGGAGACCGGCAAACAGCAAACTGGGATGTCGAACCGGCCATTCATCCCACCACATGACATCCGGTTTCAAAGGCCATGTGCTCTTGTTCTTTATGTACGGCACGATGAACTCCATCCCCAGCTTCATGCTACGTCCGTCAGGCAGTTTAAAAGACCAGAGATCATCCTCAGTTGAGGAAGCGACATGAGCCACACCTGCCATGGCGTCAATCATGAAAAGAGAGTAGCAATAAGGCTTGGTGCGCCTGAGTTCATTCGTGAAGCCGCCTTTCTCGTCCATCATCTTCCCCAAATAGACGGTCTTGAACTGGTTGCGGATCCACTGGAGCATCTTCTCATCGCCGACGAAGTCGGCAAAGGTGGCGGCCTGCAAAGACCAGCAGACACCGTGGTTGCTGTTGTGCACCTTTTCCGTTCTTCCGTACTTGTGCTTGTTCATCCACGTCAGGTACTTCCGAAACCATGCTTTAACCTTGACCTGGTCTTTCGCTGGGAACGAAGGAGACGCGCACAGGAGTTTTGCACCGCGAGCAACTTCAACCAGATGCAGCGTGTCGATAATCCCGATGCCCCGACCCGAACAGCGACCTGGAATCGCCTGGGAGTACAGCAGAAACGGATTCATCAAGGTCTCTTCCTCGACAAACCATGCTTTGAGATGCCTTACAGCGTGTGCTGCGTATCGTTCCTCGCCGGTGATCAAATAGGCGGATGTCAGTGTTCCGACGATTTCGCTCAATCGCACCATCGATTTGCGGTGGGAGTAGAAGAGTTTCGAATTCGTTTCTCCGTCACGGCGGATGTAGGGGCTATCCGGGTCCTTTGGGTTCGGCCACCAATAATCGCCCTCGGAATAGTAGTCGTGGGGACCGCCCTTGCTTCTTTCGCATCGATCCGCAGTAACCGTGCGTGGAGTTTCAGATAGATAGTCCTTTGCTTTCTTGAGTATCCTTGGTTTTTCGATCTCTACAATGTCGAAAGTATGGTTTTTGTGAGTCTCTGCGGCGACTATTGTGATCGCAACAAAGGTGATAAATGCTAATGCAGTTCCAAAGCGAATAGATTGATTTCCCATCATAACTTCCTTCTTGTCGAACAGTGTATTGGTTCAGCCCCGGACGATATCGCCTTGGGTGATTTAGGCAAGAATTTTGGAAATCAGAATTTTGTATACTGAGGTTCAAGGGCTTACAGATTCCCTTCAGAATCATTAGATTTTTGGATAGTGCGAACTTCTGTAAATGTTGTGCTTCTTGTTATCGCGGGCGTCGTAGGTTTGATTTTTGGAACACGAAGAAATACAGGAAAACGAAGCTTACAGAAAGTTCTTTCCGTTAAAAGCAGTTCATGCAAACAGTAGTTTTATGAACATATATACAGGAGATAGTTCACCAAGTAAGCGCTACGACTGGAGGGAGGATCTTGCCAGTTCACGGGACTTAACGAACCGGGAAATCGATGCTTACGGATATGTGCTTTCGTGGATCGAGGATTGGAGAGTAAGAAAGGATCTGCCTGCGGGGAGAGAGACAGCCAAGCGTTGGTGGGTGGAGGTAGCAAAGGAGAAGGAGCGCCCGAAATGGCAGCTCCGGCAGTGGACGGAGGCGATCCGTTGGTTTCTCGGATGGCTGGAGATCTGCCAGAAAGCAGGTGGTGACTCCAGGACGATTCCCGAGCGATTGAAGGAGGCGGTGAACCATGCAGGGGCGCGCAGAGGGCTCGCGCTGAAGACGCGCCAGACCTACGGAAGCTGGGTGGCACGATTCGGGGCATTCGCCGGGACAGAGGAACGTGTGATGGACGAGCTGGTGGGCAGGGATTTCCTGATCCATCTGGTGGAAAAGGAAAAGGTGGCTTTCTCGACCCAAAAACAGGCGCTCAATGCGTTG
>CAYTSL010000403.1:0-2107 GCA_964440415.1 uncultured Flavobacteriaceae bacterium | reverse complement strand
TCATGAGAACTTTAAACAACAATCAAATCACAAGTAAATTACCAAATAGTAATAGCTATAATTGGAACACCAAAAGAAGATTCAGATAAGTAAGAACTTAAAATTCAAACATCAATCAAAACATTAATCAACTAAAATCAAAAATCATGAGAACTATAAACAATCATTTACCAAGAACCTTTAATAGAACAAAAACTTACGCATGGAATAACGCGAGACGCTTTAAATAAAAATATTTAATATAATTAACCATAGTCTATGAATATTCATATTTTTTGGTTGGTTGGTAAGGGAGTAATTCTTAATTGAATTACTCCCTTGTTTTATTTAAAAATGTATTGAATACTTATCCAGAAGATGACCAGATTTGAAGCTTCTTAATTCGGTAATAACTATAACTATAATAAAATTGTAATTTTATCAGACAATAAAAATGATGTGATCGGATTTGACATTGTAATGGTCATAGCTATTATCCTTTTCGCTAGATTAGGAGTACGATTAGTGACAGGTTATATAAAAATGAAAAAGGAAGATAACGGAGATAAGGACATTCATGAAGATCTTTAGAAAAATACGTCAATCTATGGTCGTAAAAAGTAAATTCAGCGGAAATGAATTATACAGGTTGTTATGTACTGGCTTTAACATCTTTAAAATATTTTATGCAAAAAAATGCACCTATGAATGTCTCAATTAAACTCAAGGGAATATTAAACCAAAGCATCCCAGTTGGTAATACTCCAACATTCCATACAATTACCCACATCATGGCAAAAGCAACGAACCATGAAAGAAAAGTTGTTTGACCTAAATTGAATTTTCTTGAAATAATAAATATCGTTGTTGCGTAGAAAAATCCCCAAATCATCCAAGCAAACATATTAACATTTTCATCAGGGAATGTAATGTTAAGTTCTTGGTATTTTTCAATCCAAAATGGTTCTACTAGGAAAATCCATCTTATTGATTCAGAAAAATTTATCCAAATTCCAGTAATTAATATTGGGATGATTATTCGTTTAAAGCTTTTCATAATTACAAGTATTAAAGGTTAGTTCAGAATAAAGCTTGTACATAACGTTGAGTATATCAAGTATAGTGAGGTACGAACTATAATTTCATATACATTGTTGGCGGTAGTTATTTCTTAAAATCAGTTTTTGATAGCCAAGAAAACATTTTATCAAAAGCGACTTCTCTCACCACTTTCGGAGATAAAAATATGTCATGTTGTGCATTGTCAATTCTTAATAACATCACCCTATCACCAAGCTTTATTCCAACTCTTTTAATATCTTCAATGTTTAATACAATATCTTTTGACATAGCATCTTTAGAAAAAGTTGAAAGTTTAATAGAATCAGAAGAATGCATAATTAAAATTGGAACTGTGATGTTTGATTGTTCTAATTTTTTTTGAGCCCTTGAAATTGCTAATACCCATTTAAAGTAGGTTGGGAATCCGTTTATTGGTTTCCAGTCAAGATTAAAATCCCATTCGCCATAAAAGTCTTTATGAATGCTTTGTGCGTAAGCAGGAGATAGGACACCATTAATTTTTGAATAAACAGATATGGATGACACGATTTTTGCAACTAAATAACTAGTAAACTTCTCAAGTTTAGTTTGATTAAATTCTAAAAAAGGTGAGTTTAGAATTAGACAGTCGATAAGATTTCTTTCCTTGCCAAAATTCATATAACTGCTTGCTATTAAACCACCTGTAGAGTGACCTAGTAGGTAAATTGGGTTGTCTGCATTGTGAATTTCGCGGATAGCGATCGATATTTCTTCAAAATATTCTTCAAGATCTTTGCAATAGTTGGGATGATGATGCTCCAAAAGTGACCTGCCATATTTACGAAGATCAAGAGCATAAAAATCAATACTATTTGCAATAAATTTTTCTCCCAAATGTGGATGAAAAAAATAGTCAATATAACCATGTAAGTACAATACACTCCTTCTATTCCCTAAATTGAACTTTGAAGAAATTAGTGTAGCTGTCACTTCTCCTTCATAATCAGGAGTAAGTTTAATGGTTTGACTCGTATAATCTTGATGCAAATTCATTCCTAAGTTAATTATCCGATTTAAATTACTG
>CAYTSL010000402.1:0-2119 GCA_964440415.1 uncultured Flavobacteriaceae bacterium | reverse complement strand
CAATGGCAATTACCCCTGGCAAAACCATGATAAAAAGAATCGGAAGTTTTAAAAAACCGGCGAAGATGGCTCCCATACGCCCATGATTAAGCGATTTGGCGCCCAATACCCGTTGTACCATTGCCTGATCCGTAGCCCAGAAATATATTCCAATAAACAATAATCCCGTAAATAGGCCGGGCCAAGGCAGGTCGGGATCGTCCGCAGGTTGAATAATGTGCAGAGCCCCTTCTGGCGCTGCTGCTTCCAACGCTTCCCAGGATGGTATGGCATCCATGGCATAGTAAAACACAATGGCCCCTCCAATAAAAAGTACCACTGCCTGAATAGTATCACTCATAACCACTGCAGAAAGTCCACCGAAAATGGACAATACACCTGCGAGTAGGGCAAGCACCAAGACCCCAAGCCAAATAGGGGTGCCTGGAAAAAGAATCAGGGCAACTAGGGCACCTGCATACAGCGCACCTGCCGAACTGAGAAAAGTAGCAAAGAATATAAGGATCACCGAAAAGATTCTTCGTACACGATGGTCATACCTGCGTTCTAGGAATTCGGGCATGGTAAACACCCCTGATTTAATATAGAACGGCAATAAAAAGAAAATGAAAAAGATAAGGATAATGGCGGCCATCCATTCGTAGCTATACACTGCTATTCCGCTGGCATAGCCCGCACCGGCCAAGCCAACAAATGAGGAACCGGACATATTTGTTGCAAACAGTGAAAAGCCGATCATTGGCCAGGTAAAACTTTTACCCCCCAAAAAATACCCCTCGCTTCCAGATTTCTTCTCCCTCGTTAACCAAAGTGGTATGACCTTACTTAAAATCAAGTATCCTATTAAGATACATAGATCAAGTGTAGTTAACTCGAAGGTCTTGAACATTGGTTTTTTCGGCTTAACAGATTACCTCATTGAACAATGAAAGCACATTAAGGTATCCTATGGTTGGTTTTAAAGTACTTCAATATAAGCCTAATTTTTTAAAAATGGTAATAGAATGATTGATAAGGGTATAATTCATAGCGTATTAGATTAGAGTTTAAACTCAGAATTTGTTAGAAGACAATTTAGAGAGATTACAAGTAGACCTTGAAAGTTTGGAACCTCAACATAGAATTAAGGCAATCTTGTAACTATTAAAATAGGTGCTACCCACCTTAAAATCAATTGAATCTGTACGACAAATACGCTTAATATATTTCTCTTCCGCTTAAAGTATTTGGATTGAATTGCGGTTTCCAAAGCAATTGCTTTGTGAATTTTTCATCCGCTAAAAAATATTCAGGAGTGTGATAATAATCATTTTATAATCCAGAGATATGAGATAATTTTATAGTTACGCCATACTATAGATTAAAAAGTAGCTATGAATTCATACCGAAATGTATTCCTGATACTAGCAATGCTACTTCTAGGATGTTCCAAAGATTCAGATGGTGAAGATCAACTAAAAAAATTCACCATAGGTATTTCTGTAACCCCATCGGGCGCTGGTAGGGTTTCCGGATTAACAGGTACCGTTTCCGGATTGAATGAAACCTATAAAGAAGGTAGTATTTTCCCCATTAAAGCAATTCCTTCATTTGGGTATGCCTTTGTGGAGTGGACAGGAAGTATTCAAAGTGCCAATAATCCTGTAACCGTCACCATGGATTCAGATAAGGTTATCAAGGGGGTTTTTGAACAAACAGATACCGATGAAGATGGGGTAACAGATCTTTTAGATTCTTGTCGCAATACACCAAGTGGAGAACCAGTAGATCAAAACGGCTGTTCGGCAACCCAGATAGATTCGGATGAAGATGGGGTGGTTGATGCTTCTGATATATGCCCCAGTACTCCTTTTGGAGAAGAAGCAGATGAAAACGGATGTTCTGATTCCCAAAAAGACACCGATGGTGATGGCGTTACTGATGACATGGACCTATGTAATGATACTCCTCAAGGTGAAAATGTATATGAAAATGGATGTCCAACTCCGTCCCCTATTTATTTGGATGAAAATGGTATGACTATAAAATGTTATGAATGGGGTGAAGTTGGTGATATAGGCTTAGTAAACGGTATTTTATACACCATTGTAGATGAAACCATGCTGAGGCAACTAGTGGG
>CAYTSL010000401.1:0-2141 GCA_964440415.1 uncultured Flavobacteriaceae bacterium | reverse complement strand
CAAATGATGCCAGATTTAAGCCCGCATAAGATGCTGGATTCCTTAAATTTACATGTATACTATCTGTATATATACTTAGGCCTCCCATGCTCCTGTTTTCAACCGTCCCTTTGAATTTTAAACTTCCAATACCATAGAAAGAATACGGTGAAGTTGTTCCTTCTTGCGCTTGAATACTAAATGAAGATAAAGCAACTATAACAAATAAAAGTTTTTTAATCATTTACTTAAATTGAATTCTAAAATATGGTTTAACCCTTCTAATAAGAAATTTGAGTTCGCAAATATGCTACTTTTTAATTGCTTAGACAAAAATTCTGCATCTCCTCCTGTTAAAATAACTGTTAATTCTTTATATTCTTGTTTATATTCTTGGATTACACCCTGTATTTCTTTCAAAACACCATTTACTACACCTGAATGTATAGATTCTTCAGTATTATTACCAATAATATTTTTTGGCTGTTTAATATTCAATAACGGTAGATTGGCAGTCAGATTATGGAGTGATTGATATCTCAACCTTATTCCCGGAGAAATAGAACCTCCCAAATAGTTGTTTTCAGCGGAAATGAAATCATAAGTGATACATGTTCCAGCATCTATTATTAACACATTTTTATTCTGATAATTAATCGTAGAGGCACTTACTAATGCTATTCTGTCAGCACCAAGTGTACTAGGCGTTTTATAAGAGTTATTAAAAGGTAACTTAACGCTTGAATCTAATACTAATAGGTTAACATTACTATGGATTTTCTGTATCAACGTATCTTTAATTTTTCCAACGGATGAAATTATAGCTTTATTTATTAAAGGATGATTTTTTATAATTTTTTTAACTTTAGAAAGTAATTGTGAAGCCTTTATTACATCCTTATATACTATATTATCTTTATTAAAAACAGCTAGTTTAACAAAAGTATTTCCAACATCAATAATTAGGTTCATTTCTCCCAGAATTGGCGTAAATTTACAAAATGAGCTGCAATATTTATCCTCATAAGGGAAATTATATTTGTGGCGAATTACATCTGACAATTTTGTAAAAATCTATAATACTGATGAAACCATTTTTATTTGGTTTTGTTTTGCGGATAATAAAATTGAATATATATTTGCAACCGCAATTATGCGACTGGTACCTTAGCTCAGTTGGTAGAGCAACGGACTGAAAATCCGTGTGTCCCTGGTTCGATTCCTGGAGGTACCACAAAAAATCCTAAACAATCATGTTTAGGATTTTTTTGTTTAAATTCAATTATAAATAAATCAAATGATGGAAAAAACAGTTACTGAGGCTATTAATTATAGACGTTCTGTTAGAATATATAAAGACACTCCCATAGATGTGGTTAAAGTGAAACAATGTCTCAAAAATGCTTCTTTAGCTCCAACTAGCAGTAATTTACAATTGTGGGAATTCCATCATGTTACGGATAAAGAAATAATTAATAAGCTTGCTGTAGCTTGTCTGAACCAAAATGCTGCAAAAACGGCTCAACAATTGGTTGTGGTTATTGCTAAAAAAGGTCTGTGGAAAGAACGGTCTAAAGCTAATATAGATTTTTTAAATAAAGTATATGATAAACCAGATCTAGCACCACGTTTACAAAAACGTAAAAAAATGTTTTTGGCTTACTACCAAAAGTTAATTCCATTTTTGTATTTGGAATTCTTGGGAATTTTAGGATTATTTAAGTTCATTATTTTTCAAATTATTGGTTTATTCAAACCCGTATACAGACAGACAAGGCAAAGTGATATGCGAATTGTAGCACATAAAAGTGCTGCGTTAGCGGCTCAAAACTTTATGATTAGTATGGCGGCAATTGGTTATGACACGTGCCCAATGGAAGGTAGTGACACCTTGCGTGTTAAAAAAATCCTGAATTTGCCTCGCAATGCTGAAATAACTATGGTAATTGGATGTGGTTTACGAGATGAAGCTGGTATATATGGTCCTAGATTTAGAGTGCCATTTGAAAAAGTTTACTTTAAAGTATAACGAGTGAAAAAGAAAAAACCCAAACAAGTTGTTTGGGTTTTTTGACAATGAAATAGTTATAATATGCTATTAATCTTTGGGATAACTATTCAAATGTTGTTACACCTTCATTTGGTTGATAAACATAATTAAA
>CAYTSL010000400.1:0-2144 GCA_964440415.1 uncultured Flavobacteriaceae bacterium | reverse complement strand
CAAGAAATAGCGATTTCAATTATTGCTGAAATATTATCAGTGAAGCGCAATCAAATTCCAATGTCTTTAAAGGAGAAAACCGGAAATATTCATGCCTAAACAATCAAAAATTGCAATTCTAATTTTGGCTGCTGGAGGTTCTTCAAGAATGGGAAGTCCAAAGCAATTATTAAAATGGAAAAATTCCAATCTTCTAAATCATACTATATATAAGGCTATTGAGTTAAATCTGAAAGAAATAGTTGTTGTTCTGGGAGCCAATGCTGATATGATTATACCCAAAATAAATCAATCAAAAGTAAACATACTTATCAACAAGGATTGGAAGAATGGACTTGGAAGCTCCATTTCGGCAGGAATTACGTATATAAATAAATCCTTTCAAAACATAGATGCAGCCCTAATCATGCTTTCCGATCAACCTTTAATAGAGTTTGATCATTATTTAAAATTGATTAAATATTTTTCATCTAAAAATAAGACAATTGTAGCTACAAAGTACAATGATAATAGGATAGGAGTTCCAGCTTTGTTCGATAAAATCTATTTCAAAGATCTTTGTGAATTGAATTCAGATTTTGGTGCAAAACAATTAATTTTCAGGTATTCTGAAAATGTTATATCTATTGAAAATGAACAATCTAGGTTTGATATAGATACACCTGAACAATATCAGAATTTATATAAGGCATATCATTAGTTCTTCTTGAAATCTCCTTTTGGATGACTTATTTAGGTTATCTTTCAGAAAACCAACTAAAATTAATAATTATGGGATGTTATAATTCAGTAGTAGTAAATGCCCCTTCTGACAAAGTATTCAATTTATTAAAGAACTTTCATGACCTTTCCTGGAGTAAAAATGTTGTGACGAAAGTCGACATAATCGGCAATAAATCGCATAATGAGGTGGGAGCTAAAAGAATATTGAATGATGCCTTTCATGAAACCTTGCAATCAATAGACAATGATACAATGAAATTCACCTATAGTATTGATGATGGACCTGGACCTGTTGCAAAAGACAATGTCAGAGGATATTTGGGCGAAGTTTCAGTAATACCCGTTACAGAGAATGATTCTTCAGTAGTTGTTTGGTCATCTAAATGGGCATCGTCAAAAGAAGGAGGCGTGGCTGATTTCTGTAATCCCATTTATCATGCGCTACTTCAAGACTTAAAAAGTCATTTTGGACACTAAATTCTAATTCCTGTCCGTAAAAGACTTTAGAAAAAAGATCTAAATCTATGCTTTAACAAGTAAAGATTTAGATCTTTTTTATTCCCGATTTAAATAGAAAATATATTGGTTTATGACCCAAAAACAGCGACCGTTGTTAACGATTTGTGCAGTTCGTCTAAAATAATTGACAAAATTCATGTTTTTTCACATTTTTTTCTATATTGCTATACTTCTAGGTCCCCAAAATGTGAACATTCAGACTTTAGAGGTTTAATAATTAATCCATTTATAGATACAATTCTATTTAGAATTTTATCGACTTCCCTTTCGTTCAATTTTATTACTCAAGAGGTATGGACATACTTCTGTAATAAGATTTTTGGATTAATACATTCTAGTTTACTAGACAAAAATAACAATTGTTAAACCTTAAATTATTTAAAGATGAGATCCTTAAAATTACTATTAGTAGCAGCTGTTTTTTGCTCTGCATTTGTTGCGTGTGAGAAACAAGATTTAAACGAAGACGAATTAATGCTTAACCAAGATGTTGTTTCAGTAACAACAGGTGGTCAAGTAGATGAAGATGGTGGATTAGATTAATCATTGCCCTTAAATCATAAAAAAGAGCTCTTAACAAATGTTAGGAGCTTTTTTATTTTTTATCGAAAAATTATGAATAAATTTGAGAGAACAAAATAAGTTACTCTTGGTCAAAAAGTATTGTTTCTTTTTATTTCTAACAATTATTTCTCTTAGTAGTATTTCTCAAAACAGAAAACTCAGTGAAATTGATAGTATTTCCTACTTGATTGAAAAAGCTGGTGATAAATCATTATCTAGTATTGAAAAACTTTCTTTTGCAGAAAGCGCCAAACGATTATCCGAGCGAATAAATAATGATACTTTAAAAAATCAAGCTTTACGATTTATAGCATTAAATCAATATAGATTAAAAAACT
>CAYTSL010000399.1:0-2144 GCA_964440415.1 uncultured Flavobacteriaceae bacterium | reverse complement strand
GCCTTAAAAATAGGGTTTCACTTAAAAAACACTACCTTTGCAGCTGATTTATGAAAATCAGTTCCTCAGAGAGAGGGTGTGTTACCAGAAGTTTTAAGTTTAAGTATGTCGATTCGCTTCTCATGTAACACTTACATAATGCAATTGAATACTTATTATTTAGAATGAACACATTCCAAGAACTTGGTCTTGATGACCATTTATTAAAAGCCGTAACAGATTTAGGCTTTGAAACTCCAACTGAAGTCCAATTAAAAACCATTCCACTATTACTAGAAAAAGAAACTGATCTTGTAGGATTAGCACAAACTGGTACTGGTAAAACAGCTGCCTTTGGTTTTCCAATGCTTCAAAAAATTGATATTGATAGCAGAACTACTCAAGGTTTGATCCTATCACCAACTCGTGAACTTTGTTTACAGATTACCAACGAAATGAAATTGTATGGTAAACACTGTAAAGGTTTAAATGTAACTGCCATTTATGGTGGCGCGAGCATTACGGACCAAGCACGACAGGTTAAAAAAGGTGCACAAATTATTGTGGCTACTCCTGGTAGAATGAAAGATATGATTAGCAGACGTATGGTTGATATCTCTAAAATACAATACGCTGTTTTAGATGAAGCCGATGAAATGCTGAACATGGGATTTTATGAAGATATAACTGATATTCTATCACATAGTCCAGAGGATAAGAGCACCTGGTTATTTTCTGCAACAATGCCTAAAGAGGTGTCTGTAATTGCTAAAAAATTCATGAATAGTCCTGTAGAAATTACAGTTGGTAATAAAAATGAAAGCACCAATCAGGTATCTCACGAATACTATTTAGTAAATGCAAGAGATCGTTACTTGGCTTTAAAGCGTTTAGCTGATGCGAATCCGGATATATTTTCGGTAATTTTTTGTAGAACCAAGCGTGATACTCAAAAAGTAGCAGAGCAATTATTAGACGATGGCTACAATGCTGGAGCGTTGCATGGCGATTTGAGTCAGAACCAACGTGACCTGGTCATGAAATCCTTTAGGAACAAACAAATACAAATGCTGGTAGCGACCGATGTTGCTGCTCGTGGTATTGATGTGGATGATATTACACACGTTATAAACTACCAATTACCAGATGAAATTGAAATCTATACTCACCGTTCCGGACGTACAGGTCGTGCAGGAAAAACAGGTGTTTCGATGGTTATTGTTTCTAAAAGTGAATTGCGAAAAATAAAAAGTATTGAGCGTCTCATAAAAAAAGAATTTGAACAAAAGAATATTCCTGATGGGATGGAAATTTGTCAGGTGCAATTAATGTCGCTTGCAGAGAAAATCCATGATACAGAGATAAATCATGAGATCGATCCGTATTTAGGTGATATAAATACATTGTTTGAAGATTCATCCAAAGATGATTTGATTAAGAAATTCTTTTCGGTTGAGTTTACAAGGTTCTTTAATTATTATCAAAAAACTAAAGACCTGAATTCTGAAGCACAACAAAGTAGTTCTCGTGATAGTGATAGAGGACAAAGTGATAATTCGTCACGTTTCTTCATTAATATTGGTAGAAAAGATGGATACGATTGGATGAGTTTAAAAGATTTCCTTCGTGATAATCTTGAGCTTGGCCAAGACGATGTATTTAAGATAGATGTAAAAGAAAGCTTTTCATTTTTTAATACCGAAAAAGAACATAAAGCTAAAATTTTAGAATTCTTTACAGACTTTAAAGAAAATGGTCGTTTTGTAAATGTAGAAGAATCAGAAAACAAAGGAAGAGACAGAAACAGAGGTCGTGGCGGAAAACGTCGTGATGGTGGAGGAGATAGAAGAAGACGTGATAGTGGTGGTGGCGACAGAAGAAAACGCGATGATGGCGGTTTTAGAAGTGATAGACGATCATCTGGAAGAGATTCTGGAAACAGAAGTGACAGAAGAAGCTCTGATGGTTCGAGGTCCAGACGTTCTGGTGACGATTTTAGATCTGGAGATTCTGATAGATCAAGATCGAGACGATCTGGTTCTGATAGTAATTCAGGAGGTTCTGACAGATCGAGACGTACAGCTTCTGTTGGTAATACGGGAAGTTCTGACAGATCAAGATCCAGACATTCGGAATCCAGTTCCAGTTCATCAGGTTCAGACAGA
>CAYTSL010000398.1:0-2144 GCA_964440415.1 uncultured Flavobacteriaceae bacterium | reverse complement strand
TAGCTAAAGAATTTTTTAAAACCACCACCATAGGTTAGCTTATACATAAACCAATAACATATAAAGAAGATAATGGTACTTATAACAAAAAAGCTCATCATGTAAAAGTAGGGCTTCAAATGTGCATATTCGTTTTTAATATAAAGCATTGGGATACTTAATACTGCAACTATCAACACATTTAAAAACATGGTACTGTTTAGTAAATGTAACAAGCCATGTATTTTAGTTTTTGCAGATATGTTTTTGCTTTTTAAAACTTGCCACATCATTTTTCTAAAGTTTTCGGCACCTCCTTTGTTCCATCTGAATTGTTGAGTTCTTGCCGCACTGATCACCACAGGTAATTCTGCTGGTGTGTGTACATTCTCCAGATACTTGAATTTCCAGTTTTTAAGCTGTGCTCTGTAGCTTAAATCCAGATCTTCGGTCAGTGTGTCTCCTTCCCAGTTCCCGGCGTCTAAAATGCACTCCTTACGCCAAACGCCTGCTGTACCATTAAAGTTGATAAAATGTCCTTTGCTATTGCGTCCAGTTTGTTCTAACGTGAAATGGGCATCCAGTGCAAAGGCCTGAATTCTTGTAAGAATAGAATAATTACGGTTAATATGACTCCATCGTGTTTGTACAACGCCAATTTGTTTATCCTTAAAGTATGGAATGGTTTTTTTTAGCCAATCCTTTTTTGGAAGGAAATCGGCATCAAAAATAGCAATAAATTCACCTTTGGCGTTGACCAAGCCTTCTTTAAGTGCACCGGCCTTAAAGCCTTGTCGTTCCTTTCTTTGAATATGCTGAATGTCTAACCCTAACTTCTGAAGTTTTTGTATTTGAATAGAAGTGGTTTTTACAGATTCATCCGTTGAGTCATCTAAAACCTGTATTTCTAACTTGTCTTTAGGATAATCCATCAAAGCAATATTAGTTAACAAACGTTCCATAACATACATCTCGTTATAAACAGGAAGCTGAATGGTAACATAGGGTATTTCAGAAGGAATATTAAAATCGAATTGAGGCGAGGTGTCCTGCTTTTTTTGAGCCTTTAAATAATTGAATAACAGATTGAGTTGCGCTAACGAATACAAAAAAATAAGTATCAACGCAATTGAATAGATTATTATAGTAGTTGTTTCTAATATCATTATTTAAAACTGTATTTAAATATCCAGCCTAATATTTTAAAGCCTGCAAAGATAGTCCCTTTTACAGTTCCTGACACTTTTGAAACACCTATTCTTTTTTTATATCTCACAGGAACTTCTGTATACGATAGTTTTTGTTTTAGGGCTTTTAGCTGCATCTCAACTGTCCAGCCATAGGTTTTGTCTTCCATATTCAATGCCAAGAGCTTATCATATTTAATAGCTCTAAAAGGACCAAGATCAGAGAATTTCGCACCAAACATGAGTTTCATTAAAAAAGTAGCCAGCCAATTACCAAAAACCTGTTGAGGTGTCATAGAACCCTTTTCTCGTAGTCGTTTTATACGAGCTCCAATTACAAAATCGGTATTGCTTTTTATAATAGGTTCAACAATTTTGGTCAACTCTTCTGGATAATCGCTATAGTCACCATCAAGAAATACTATGATGTCTGGTTTGTCAGTTTGATTGGCAATGTATTCCATTCCTTTTAAACAAGCGTAACCATAACCTTTTTGGTTTTCGGATAAAACTGTTGCCCCAGTTTGTTCGGCATTTTGGACAGTATTGTCTGTAGAGTTATTACTCACTACAATAACTTCATCAACTATATCAGGAATTTCATGAATTACATTTGCTATTGAATCTTGCTCGTTATAAGCGGGAATAATGACTTTGATCTTGGACATTTAGTATCTCTTTCGAAGTGCAAAAATACGATAGTTATTTTGGTTTTAGTCTTGATTGACCAATTCCATTAAATTAACATCGTTACCTAATAGAATTTCATTAGGATTAATTCTTCCTTGCATACTTCCATTTTCTAACTTCAAAACACCTCTTGGGCAAACTGCAGAACAAACTCCACAACCAACACAACTTGAACGAACTATATTCTCTCCTTTTTGCGCATAAGCACGAACATCGATTCCCATTTCGCAATAGGTTGAACAATTTCCGCATGAAATACATTGTCCGCCATTGGTTGTAATTCTGAAT
>CAYTSL010000397.1:0-2152 GCA_964440415.1 uncultured Flavobacteriaceae bacterium | reverse complement strand
TTTCTTTTTGCTTCAGCTATTCTTTCATTCTTGAGACGTTGTCTATGTAGTTTTTTAGTTTCAACAAGAGCCAGTTCTTCTTTTTGTTTAAGATCTTCTTTTCTAATTTCCTCTAATCGGTTAACTTCAGCTAATTCCTGTGCTTTTTTGAAAGATTCTAATCCTTCTAAAACTATCTGGTTTTTTTTCTTTTGAAAATTTAAGGTCTGTTCATATTCTTTTTCTAGTCGTTCTTTTTCTGCAATAGACTTATTTGTTCTTTCTTTTTCTATTTCTAATTGCTTTCTTAATTCTGCTAATTCAATGTCTATTTCTTTAGAAGATTTAAGTTGATTATAATCAATTTCAGAGATTTGGGATTGTTTTTTTTCAGCATATATTTGGTCGTCATTGTACGAAACTTTAGATGGGATATAATTAGGTACAATCTGACTAATTATTTCCTGAGAGAATTTATCAATGGATTGCCTTACAGAAACATTGCAGGTTATTTGTCCAAGATCTACCCAATCAGGATTCGTGGATTTGATATTATATGATCTGATTTGGTATTTTCCTCCTACATTGGTTCTATTATCAATAGTAAACTTAGCGACTTGATCTATTAGTATGATATAGTCATAATCATTATTATAGGCAGTGCTAAATATTTGACTATTATTCCATGCTCTTCCTAAAGGATAGTAATTAATATCAGAGGCTATTTTATTGGTAACAAAATTAGAATTTAAAACGCTAGTCAATTCATTAATTTGTGCTTCTAATCCTTCTGCACGAAGAAGGACGTATGCCTTTTGCATAGGTAAGGACTCATTAATATCTGTCTTTCGAGTTGCACAGTTAAATAATAACGAGGTAAGAAGAAAAAAAATCCAGAAATTTGAGGCAGATTTCATCAATCAATTATATTAAAACCAGTATAAGGTACTAAAACTTTGGGAATTACAATTCCTTCTGGGGTTTGGTAGTTCTCTAAAATACCAGCTAATACCCTTGGTAATGCCAATGAACTCCCATTTAAAGTATGGGGTAGATGCTTTTTACCATCTTTTGATTTAAATCTAAGTTTTAATCTATTTGCCTGAAACGTTTCAAAGTTAGATACAGAGCTTATTTCAAGCCATCGGTCTTGGGCTGTAGAAAACACTTCAAAATCATAAGTAATAGCCGAGGTAAAGCCTAAATCACCACCACACAATCTTAAAATTCTATAGGGTAATTCCAGTTCTTTCAAAATACCTTTAACATGTTCTACCATGTCATCTAATGCATTGTATGATTGATCAGGATGTTCAATACGTATGATCTCTACTTTGTCAAATTGATGTAAACGGTTCAACCCTCTTACATGGGCACCATAACTTCCAGCTTCTCTTCTAAAGCAGGGCGTATAACCTGTAAGTGCTAATGGCAAGTCGTTTTCATTTAATAGTTCATCTCTAAATATATTTGTTCCAGGAACTTCAGCGGTAGGAATCAAATATAAATTGTCTTCGGTGACATGGTACATTTGTCCTTCTTTATCTGGCAATTGTCCTGTACCAAATCCGGAAGCTTCATTCACTAAATAAGGTAATTGATATTCTGTATAACCAGCACCAGTATTTTTATCTAAAAAATAAGAAATTAAAGCACGTTGCAGTTTCGCTCCTTTACCCTTATAAACAGGAAAACCAGCACCAGTAATTTTATTACCCAATTCAAAATCGATGATGTCGTATTTTTTTGCCAATTCCCAATGGGGAATAGCCTTATCTCCTAAGTCGGGAATTT
The DNA here is from genome assembly GCA_964440415.1 of uncultured Flavobacteriaceae bacterium. Classification (GTDB taxonomy): domain Bacteria; phylum Bacteroidota; class Bacteroidia; order Flavobacteriales; family Flavobacteriaceae; genus Site-B1. The sequence continues at coordinate 379 of CAYTSL010000397.1, read as the reverse complement.
TTCCTTCTTTAAAAACAACTTCATTATCATCCTCTGAGTTACCTGATGGAACAAGATCGTTGGGAACATTAGGTATTGTATGCAGCAAATTATTTAATGCGTCAGTTTTAGAATTAAGTCCTTCTGACAATGTCTTTGAGGTTTCTTTTAAAAGGGTTGTTTTCTCTTTTAAAATAGTCGCTTTTTCTTTTTCACCAGATTTAAATAATATGCCAATTTCTTTTGATAATGAATTAGATTCAGCCAAAGTCTTATCCAATTGGGTTTGTAGGCTTCTTCTTTGTTCATCTATTTCCAAAACCTCTGCCACAATGCTTGAAGCATCAAAGTTTCGTTTTTTTAATTTTTCAATAACCTGGTCTTTGTTATCTCTAATGAA
>CAYTSL010000396.1:0-2157 GCA_964440415.1 uncultured Flavobacteriaceae bacterium | reverse complement strand
CCAAATGAAGCTAAAAACCACAAAATTATTGATATGGCTAGTATTATTTTTCCTGCTCCAAAAACAAAAGCCTTGGTTTTTTCAATAACTGTTATTGCTACATTCTTTATGAGAGGGATCTTATAATTTGGCATTTCAACCACGAAAAACGTTTTAGATTTAATCTTTAAGACTTTATCCAATAAAAATGCCGAAAAAATTGCTGATCCAAATCCTATTAAATACAAAAACATTAAAGTTAATGCTTGATAACTTAAACCAATAAACCGACCCTCTGGAATAACTAAAGCTATAATAATTAAATAAACAGGTAGTCTCGCAGAACAGGTAGTAAAGGGAGTAACCAAAATGGTTATTAAACGCTCTTTCCAACTTTCAATATTTCTGGTAGCCATAATAGCAGGAATCGCACAAGCAGTGCCAGAAATTAGAGGTACAACACTTTTTCCGCTTAACCCAAAGCGACGCATGATTCGATCCATTAAGAAAACGACTCGACTCATATAGCCACTTTCTTCCAGAATGGATATAAATAAGAATAAAAAAGCTATTTGTGGAATAAAAATCACAATTCCTCCCAGACCAGGTATTATACCTTCTGCTATTAAACTTGTAAAGGCTCCTTTTGGTAAGGTATTCTTGGTCCATTCACTAAAAGAAGCGAATAGGCTATCAATAAAATCCATTGGAATACTGGACCAGTCGTATATAGCCTGAAAAATTGTTAGCAAAATAATTAGAAAAATAAGATAACCAAAGACCTTATGCGTTAAAATCCTATCAATTTTGGCTCGTAGACCTTTAGCGTTTTTGACATCTATGGTTTGTCCTTTTTTAAGGACATTGTTTATAAACTGATATCGTTTTATTGTTTCTTTTTGTTGTAAACGTTTTAAGTCACTTTTAGATTTGATTTTAAAACCAGCAATAGCTTCCATTTCATTTCTATCAGTTGTGCCAAAGTTTACATCTTGGGTAATAACTAACCAAAGCTTATATAAAATTTGATTAGGAAAAGCAACGCGAAGTTTATCAAAGTAATCAGGATCAATTCCTGAAGCATTTACACAAGGTTTTATTGAGAGATCTTTATATTTTGAAATGAGATGTTTTAAATGATCTATACCTTGGTTTTTCCTGGTACTTACTACCGCTATTTTAGTATTTAATTGTTTTTCTAAATGTTCAAGATCCAATGAAATGCCTTTGTAGGTCATTCTATCTGCCATATTAATAACCAAAATTGCAGGAATCTCTAGGTCTTTTATTTGTGTAAATAGCAGTAGATTTCGTTTTAGATGCTCAACATCACTGATGACTACTGCTACATCGGGAAAATCCTTATCATTTTTGTTTAGAAGTAATTCGATTACCACATTTTCATCTAGTGATGAAGCATTCAAACTGTAGGTTCCTGGTAGATCGATAATGTGAGCTTTAACGCCCCTTGGCAATTTACATATGCCTTCTTTTTTTTCAACAGTAATTCCTGGGTAATTACCAACCTTTTGATTTAAACCGGTAAGTGAATTAAAAACCGAAGTTTTTCCTGTATTCGGATTTCCAATTAGTGCAACATTTATTTGTTTACTCATTGGAAATTTTTTCAATATGGATATGGACTGCTGTTTCTTTTCTAATTGCCAAATGGCAACCGTTTATATTCAAGTATAAAGGATCTGCGAAAGGTGCCATTTGCAACAACTCCAGCTCATTCCCAGGTAAGCAACCCATTTCAAGGAGTTTTAATGGAATGTCAATAGACGACACGTCAATAATAATTCCTTTTTCACCAAGTTTTAGGTCAGCAGCAGTCAAAATTCTTATTTAGATTGATTATAATTAAGTAAAAATAGGAGAAAAATAACCGTTAAAAAAATTACAAATCAACAAAATTGAATGGGTTTTAAACTATTGATAGTTTTATTAACCTAAAACTATAGAATTGTTTAATTATTAAGCACTTTATTGACTAAGGTGTTAAGGTTTCATTCTATTTTATGCAAGGGTAATAAATCGTGCTCTACGAAGGGTTAATTTCTTGTTAATATGGTTATTAAACTACTAAGTAGACGTAAATTTGTACTCTCGAATTTAAATAAATAATATTATGAAAACAAGTTATAGTAAAATAGGAAAAGAAAGTAAAATAGGAAT
>CAYTSL010000395.1:0-2168 GCA_964440415.1 uncultured Flavobacteriaceae bacterium | reverse complement strand
TCTCAAATTAAAACTATTATAATTATGAAAACAAACTATAGTAAAATAGCAAAAGAAAGTAAAATAGGAACCAGAACTAAGAGATTTGGAAACACTAGCGCAATTGTATGGAATACAAAAAGACGTTACAGATAAGCTTAGATTTGTTAAAAAATGAAAAGGCACCTTTATAAAGGTGCCTTTTTTATTTGTATTCTTCCTTTAGAACTTCAATGTCTTTTAGAAGACGTTCAATTTCGTCCATATTAGTGCCATCATAAAAACCTCGTAGCTGCTTTTTTTTGTCAATTAGCATAAAGTTTTCGGTGTGTATCATATCATAGGGACCTCCATCACCATCCGTCTTAACGGCTAAATAACTCTTTCTCGCTAATTCATAAATTTGTTTTTTGTCTCCAGTAACAAGATTCCACTTGGTATCAACAACTCCTTTTTCAAGAGCATAGTTTTTAAGTTGAGCAACGGAATCTATTTCTGGTGTAACAGAATGAGAAAGCAGTAAGATTTCATTATCTTCTATCAATTCGTCTTGAATGTCTTTCATATGGTCTGTCATAATAGGACAAATGGTCTGACAGGTTGTAAAAAAGAAATCTGCAACATAAATCTTATCCTCGTAGTCCTTTTGTGTGATGGTATCTCCGTTTTGATTAATCAGACTAAAATCGGCTATTTTGTGGTATTTACTTTTGTGTTGTATTGTACTATCAACTAATTCTGCACTTACACGACTAGGTTGATAAATAGGTAGAGGACGATATACATCCAATATATTGTAGATAATTAAAATAATTATTAAAGAAAGAATTGAGAATGCAATTCCAAATTTTTTGTATTCTTTAAAAAAGGATAACATTAATCTTAATTTTCTGTTATTGGACGCAAAATTACAACTAAATTAATTTTATTTTGGTAATTTTAGTCTCCAAAAAATTATGCTATGAAATACTATTTAATTCTGCTTTTTCTTCTGTTTACAAGTCTAGGTTATACTCAAACTTTTGAAGAAGATCAAAGTGCGATTATAGAAGCAGAGACTAAATCATCTTCCAGTAGAATTTATTATAGAGCTAATGCCAATACGGGGAATTATGACGTCAAATACCATAAACTAGAATTTACAATAAATCCAAGTGTAGCTAGTATATCTGGTATTGTGACAACACATTTTGAAGCTAAAGAGGCGATGTCTCAAATTATATTTGATTTGACAGATAACATGACTGTTTCTCAGGTTCTTCAAGATGGAAGTTCAGTCTCGTATTCTCAAAATACAAACGATGAGTTGATTATCAATCTTTCAACTACTGTCAACCAAGGGCAACTAGGGATTGTAGAAATCACCTATTCTGGAACTCCTCAATCTTCTGGCTTTGACTCTTTTGAAGCCTCTACTCACAATGGAGATCCTGTTCTGTGGACTTTATCAGAACCATATGGAGCTAAAGATTGGTGGCCTTGTAAACAAGATTTGAATGATAAAATAGACAGTATAGATATTTACATTACTACACCACTATTTAATGCTCAAGCTGAAGAATATGTTGCCGTGAGTAATGGTCTTGAACAAAGCCAAACAATTAATGGCTTTAACAAGACAACTCATTTCAAACATGAATTTCCTATTCCAGCTTATTTGGTTGCAATAGCAGCCACTAATTATGAAGTCTATTCTCATGAAGTTCCGAATAATGGAAATCCATTCGATATTGTGAATTATGTTTACCCTGAAAGTTTAGCTTCTGCACAAGCCAGTACAGGTATTACGGTTAATATTATGAATTTGTTCAGTAATTTATTTGAAGAGTATCCTTATTCGTCGGAAAAATATGGGCATGCACAATTTGGTTGGGGAGGAGGTATGGAACATACTACAGTCTCATTTATGGGAAGTTTTAGTAGAAATCTAATAGCTCATGAATTGGCTCATCAATGGTTTGGAGATAAGATAACCTGTGGAAGTTGGAAAGATATTTGGCTAAATGAAGGATTTGCAACCTATTTATCAGGCTTAGTAATAGAAGATCTAGATGGGAATGCTGCTTTTACCACTTGGAAACAACAACGAGTGAGTAGTATAACGGCTCTAACTGATGGAGCTGTTTATTTATCTGATCAGGATACCACGAATGTTAGTAGAATTTTTAGCGGAAGGTTGAGTTATAATA
>CAYTSL010000394.1:0-2168 GCA_964440415.1 uncultured Flavobacteriaceae bacterium | reverse complement strand
TAAAAGGGGATTTAGGATTAAATACAGGAGGAATGGGAGCTGTGTCTCCAGTTCCTTTTGCCGACAAAGAATTTTTAAATAAAATCGAAGACAGAGTGGTTAAACCAACGATTCTAGGACTTCAAAAAGATAATTTGCCATATAAAGGGTTCATGTTTATAGGTTTAATTAAGGTTGGGAATGATCCAAAAGTTATTGAGTATAATGTTAGAATGGGAGATCCGGAAACCGAAGTAGTACTACCTAGGTTAAAAAATGATTTTGTACAGATATTAAAGGCTATAGCAAATGGAACTCTAGATTCCGTCGATCTTGAAATTGATTCTAGAGCAGCTACAACCATCATGGTGGTTTCTGGAGGCTATCCAGAAGCTTATGAAAAAGGAAAGGAAATAACAGGGCTGGACAACGTTACAGACTCAATTCCTTTTCATGCTGGAGCGACACTGGAAAACGGAAAAATAATTACTTCAGGAGGAAGAGTGTTGGCCATGACAAGTTTTGGCAACACGTATGAAGAAGCACTAAAAAAATCTTATCAAAGCATATCTAAAATAAACTTTGATGAGATGTATTACCGTAAAGATATTGGGTTTGATTTATAGGTAGGAATGAGAAGTAATACTTTTATCCTCCTCACTTGCAAATTTTCTTAATTGAAGCATCCAATAAACAAATGCTACTAAACCAATTATAGCTAAGATCCAAGATACAATATTCGCCATCCACCAGTTATCAAGCTGTATGGTTCTTAAAGCATCAAATGGTTTGAACAAAAAGTTTACAAACAAATCTGCAATAGCTTCCCAAAAGTTTTTCATTGTAATAAATCTTATATTTACGAAGCAAAAATACAAAAACAGTTAATGATTGCAAGTGTTTTCAATAAATCTAAACCAATTAATTTTGTAATAGTCATTATTATAACATTTTTAGCTTGCCTGTTCGTATATATTCGAGATGTTAATAGAGAATTTTCAATAGCGCTATTAGTTGAAATAATTGCGATGTTTTTAATTACGGTATTTTCAATTTTTTTAATGAATTTCATTGTAGTTAGAAATAAGCTCACAGAACAAAGTAGTTATCATATATTATTATATAGTTTATTTTTAGCACTCCTGCCAACCGTCTTAATTAGTTTAAACCTATTGCTGTCTAATGTGTTTGTTCTGTTAGCCTTAAGAAGGTTAATTAGTTTGAGAACTCAAAAAGATATAAAGAAAAAATTATTTGATGCTTCTCTTTGGATTGCAGTTGCAACTATCTTTTACTTTTGGGCGATATTATTTTTCGCTCTTATTTTTATTGCTCTTTTCTTATATTCTGATAACAAAATTAAAGACTGGATTATATCATTTACTGGAATTGTAACGGTTTTACTGTTAAGTATTTGTTACAACCTAATTATGTATGATAGTTTAGAACCTTTGGTAAATTTTCTGCCAAAGTTTAATTTTGATTTGAATAGTTATAATTCTATTCAACTTATAGTGTCTATAACTATAGTTTTATCTTTCAGTATCTGGTCAACAGTATTTTATTTAAGGGTAATTAGAAGTAAACTAAAGATATTTAAACCCCCTCACAAAATAATTGTGGCGGCACTTATAATTTCATTAGCTGTTGTTGTTTTTTCCCACCAAAGAACCAGTGGCGAATTCCTTTTTATTTTTACACCTCTGGCAATAATAACTTCAAATTATATTGAATCTATTAATGAAAACTGGGTAAAAGAGTTGTTTTTAGCTATTTTGGTTCTTTGTCCAATAGTGATTTCATTTCTGTAATTTAGTGCCATATGCTAAATCACCAGCATCACCTAATCCGGGAACAATATATCCTTTCTTATCCAATTTTTCATCGATAACCCCTACCCACAATTGTGTGCTAGCAGGAAAACAGTTTTTAACATATTCAACTCCTTTTTCAGAAGCAATCACACTAACAAGGTGAATGTTCTTTGGGGTGCCAAACGGTTTTAACGCTTCAAAAGTAGAAACTAAAGATTGCCCTGTTGCTAACATAGGGTCGGCAAGTACTAGTGTTTTGTCATTCAAACTTGGGCTGGCAAGATACTCCACAACTATTTCAAATTTGTCGGGATCCTCTGTTTTATGATGTCTATAGGCTGAAATAAAGGCATTTTCAGCGCTGTCAAAATAATT
>CAYTSL010000393.1:0-2171 GCA_964440415.1 uncultured Flavobacteriaceae bacterium | reverse complement strand
TGAAATTGTTCAGCAGATGTTTCTGACTAAACCAGATAAATGACCAGATTAGAGTGATACCAATAAAGATTCCAATTCTCGTATTTGATTTATCCATTAATTTAAATGTTCGTTAAGGTACATAGTTTACAAAGTTAAAGGCACATGCTTTACACTAGATTTATTTAATTTAAAGATAAAGAAATTTCTGTGTATTCAGACCTGTTGTGGCCATTGCGCCACCAAGGCATGAGTTATAAATCAAAATAGGTTTCCTAAAAAATGCAGTAAAATTAAAAAATGAATTAACTAAAAAAGGCTAGGGATTCCCTAGCCTTTTTTTGTGCTTTGTTAGATTATTGAGTAATAGCTTTTAAATGCGCATACACTGGGTTTCCTTTTATTTTCAGCTCTACTTTTCTATCAAAAATCTTTATGCCTTTTACATCATTAAGTTTTCCGTCTGGAGCAAAAGCTTTAACACCATAAAATTCCCCATTTTCATTTATAGCTTTAACATGAATAATACTACCTGACCGACTAATGCCTTTTATATCTAGTTTTACATCACCTTCAGTTATTGCTTTAATATCGTAAATAGTACCTTTTGTTCCAATAGCTTTAACAGGTGCATATTCGTCTAAACCATCCAGTACTTTTACAGGTAATTCAGATCCCTCTACAAATGCCTTAATATTCATAAAACTATGTTGTTTAGAATCTTGTGTGGCTTTTACATCAAATTGATTGCCTTCAGCATCAAAAGCTTTCACATCTAGATTTTTACCATCTGCAGTTACCGCTTTAATATTCCAGATAATTCTTTCAAAATCACTTTTATATTCTATTTTCTTTTTCTTTTTTGTAGGCATTTTAAAGTCATCTTCATTAGCAGCTGGGTGCATTGCTTTAACATGTGCATGAATACCTATACCTTTTAAAGTCATCTCTCTGTCCCCTCTAGCAATTTTTATTCCTTTAATATCATTAAGTTGTCCGACTGGTGAAATAGCTTTCACTCCATAGAAATCACCCTCTTTAGTAATGGCTTTAATAATGACGATATTTCCAAATCTTGCAACTCCTTTAACATCCAGTTTTTCCCCTTCTGCAGTTATTGCTTTAATGTAATACTTAATTCCTTCATTATTTATAGCTGCAACAGGAACAAATTGATTTTCACTCTCTAACATCTTAACGGGTAATTTCTCACCATCTACAATAGCTTTTACATCTAAGAAGCTATCTTGATCAGAGTTTTGAATTGCCTTTATATCGAAAGAATTTCCTTCTTCATCAAAGGCTTTAATATCTAAGGTCTGTCCATCTGGATGAATGGCTTTCACATTCCAAATGATGTCGTTAACTTTTGCAAGTTCATCTGTTTCAGATTTACTTGTTTTATCTTTTGAAGGACCATTATTACAGGCCGTAAACAAAAATATAAATCCAAGAATAAATACATTGTAACAGTTGGTTCTAATGAATGAATGGTTTGAATTTTTCATAATTAAAATTTAAGAAATGAATTATATGAAATTACGAAAAAGATGATATAGCTTTTATGATATTTGTCATAAAAAAATAGATGAAAATGAAAAGTTTAAACCATTTATTCAATTTAACAAAGAAGTTTCATGAGCATTCAGATGGAATCATAGCAAAACAGCAAAAAGCTTATATGAAACCTAAGAAAGAAATATTCAAATGGTTTTTCAAGTACACACCGAAAAAACAAGGAATTATACACGCTGTTAGCTACATTTTTTTTGTCAGAAGCAACTACTTTAAGTCTGATTTAGTAAGACTGTTCTTGGATTGATTTGGTTATGGAAGACTTAACTTTTCCTGTATGTTTTGTTGTTTTAGTCTCTATTAACATAATTGAGCATTCGTCTATTGAAGAAACTCTATGATTAATTCCTTTTGGAACCACGAACATATCTCCAGTTTTCATAGTTCTATTAGTTTCATTTTCGATTTCCATTAAAAGTGTACCTTCTATTATGTAAAATAGCTCATCCTCATTTTCGTGATTATGCCACGGAACTTCTTGGCCTTTAATTTTGGCGATTTTCACATATTGGTCATTAACTTCCGTAACTATTTTCGGAGAGAAGTAATCTTGAACGTTCTTTAATTGTTCTTTTAGATTCTTTTGATTTTGTTTCATAATTGTAGCTAACGTGTTC
>CAYTSL010000392.1:0-2174 GCA_964440415.1 uncultured Flavobacteriaceae bacterium | reverse complement strand
ATGCTGCGGCCTGCAAAGCCGTCTACGCCGGTTCGATTCCGACCCTGGCCTCCAACCCTTCCGCAAACTTCCAGGTACCTTTGTGGAACAAGGCCTCTCTACGGAAGCAGTGCGACCGGAATCACTCGCTGCAGATGAACCGGAATAATGAATTAGATATTCGCACAATTGGTCGTTGTTGTTATCAACGGTAATTTTAGAATTGTTTAGTCACGCCTACTGAAGTAGTAAAAACTCGATTATCCGCATCGGACCAATTTATTGTTGCAACAAGTCTAAATTCGCGATAGTTAAACGTCTGTGCGGGGAGTATCTGTGCTGCATGGGCTTTAATGGTTGTCTCTGGTATATCGAGTCTGTCTACAAATTCAGATATAACTCCAAAGATTGACGTTCGTTTAATTTCAACAAAATTAATTTTCACTTCTCTGCCAGTAAAATTTGCGATTTCATATTCATATCCACCCTTAGTCTTATGCAGAGATACAACAAAATCAAAAAGACCCTCATTTCCATTGGGCCTTTCCGGTTCTGGTTCACTGGGCTTTTCCGGGTCTGATTCATCGAGCTTTTCCGGTTCTGATTCACTGGGCTCTTCCGGTTCTGGTTCACTGGGCCTTTCCGGTTCTGGTTCACTGGGCTTTTCCGGTTCTGGTTCACTGGGCTTTTCCGGGTCTGGTTCACTGGGCTTTTCCGGTTCTGGTTCATCGAGCTTTTCCGGGTCTGGGCCGTCAACAGAAAGAATGTTTTCTGATTCTTCTCTTAACTCATCAATTTGCTTTTGCAATTTTTCCCGTAGTTCCTCATTTTCGATGACAGCGACTTCTGCATCACGTTTCGCCTTTTGTATCAAGTTAGATTCTTCAATACTCGATGATTTTAAAACTTCCTCCGCTAAACGGTTTTTCTCTGCTAGTACTTGAGACTGAGATCTCACCTGTACGATATTTCTCCTTCTGGTCGGGTATTCGGCTATCTGCACAAAAAACCACCGAATCCATGGTGAAATAATTGCAAAGAGAAAACCAATCACAAGTGGCCACAAAATTAACCACTCCCAACTGGTATTGTCGTTAAAGAGGGTAATTCGATCTTTTACGCTGGTATTTGTCGCAAAAAAAAGAAAAAAGAATTCTTTCCAGTTATGAAAGATCGAAACAAAAAACACATACACAAAAAATGGACTTTTAATTCGGTTGCTAAATGATTCAATGATTTCTTTTGTTTCGTTCATCAATATTCACCAAAATTTTTATTTAGTATGCATGGCGTGACAATCACAACTTAGTTGGAGTTTACCAAACGCACCTGTTCGTTTCATCAGTGGATCACATGTAACGCATCCAAGCAAAAAACCGTTAATTATATTGGGGTACATTGCATAAAGTGGGGTAACTACATCCTGGCGATTATCCTGCCAGAAAGCTCCAGTTATTGCCTGTCCACTTTTTAAGGGAAGCTTACGGACTGTCGCTGGCCAGGGTCAAGAATTAGCGTAGGTGTAGCCCTTTCTCTTGCTTATCGCTCCGATTCATTAGCCAGTTCCATGCTGTTCCACGCTCATGAGAGGTGCTCCCGGTGTACCGGGTACTTGGTGAGATTGAAGCATTTGTTTACACGGTTACAGGCACTATGCGTCGTGACACGTACATCCTTTGCATGATCGATCCTCAATGACCAATTTTTGTCGGATACAATTAGCCGTTGATGTGTGTTGATGTGGATCGATGGATAGAGGAAGCCGGTTCTTGATGAATGACAATTATGGTCTGTTTTTCTGACATATTTTGGATAACAGTACCTAGATTTGGTTGATGCTATTTTTGCCGGTATTTTCGATCAAACTCTATCTCACTGTATTTATGGTAATAAAAATGATTATGACGTGTCTTTAATCAAACATTTTTTTTGGCCCATTTATTGCATACAATATAATATGACCAATAAGGGAAAGGCAGTTTCAAGAGGGAAGTTTGGAACACTGATTGGTTTTGATACTTGCCAGAATGGTGAGGTCAAGTAAATAAACAGGGAACAGATTAGCGAATAAATCTGCCACCAGGGAAGGAGGTTAGAGTGTTAGTACTTACAAGACGGGTATCGGAAAAAATCATAATTGGGGACAATGTGACAGTCTCAGTACTGGGTGTTAAGGGAAACCAGGTTCGCATTGG
>CAYTSL010000391.1:0-2181 GCA_964440415.1 uncultured Flavobacteriaceae bacterium | reverse complement strand
AATTAGGTGCCATCTTAATTCTTCCAGATGATCAAGAAAAGACATTTCATTAACGTTCTTTGTCATTATAATATGCCTTCTTTTATTAGATCATGCAGGTGTACTACACCTACATATTTATTAGATTCTTCAACCAATAATTGCGAGATTCCATAATTCTCCATCATATCCATAGCATCTACAGCCATAGCATTGGCATCTATTAGTTTTGGATTCTTGGTCATTATATCTTTTGCGGTAACTCCTGAAAAATCAGTAACTTTTGTAAGCATTCTACGTAAATCTCCATCAGTAATAATTCCAACTACTTTATCCTTTTCAACCACAGCCGTCACACCCATAAGTTTTTCTGTTATTTCTACTATTACTTGAGCTATATTTGTTTCAGGTGACACGACTGGTTTTTGATTAACAGATGACAAATCATGAACACGCAAATATAACTTCTTACCTAAAGCTCCTCCAGGATGATACTTCGCAAAATCTTTACTTGAAAAGCCTCTAATTTTTAACAAACAAATAGCTAATGCGTCTCCAATTACTAATTGTGCGGTTGTACTGGTTGTTGGTGCTAAATTATTAGGGCAAGCTTCCTTTTCAACAAATGTATTTAGTACATGATCTGCTTGCTGACCCAAAAAGGAATCCTTATTTCCAGTTATCGCAATCATCTTGTTATGAGCATTCTTAATTAGTGGCACTAAAACTTTTATTTCTGGCGTATTTCCACTTTTCGATATGAATACAACAACATCGTCCTTTAAAATCAACCCTAAATCACCGTGAATAGCATCAGCAGCATGCATGAAGACAGCTGGAGTGCCAGTAGAATTTAGTGTGGCAACAATTTTGGTGGCAATAATGGCGCTCTTGCCAATGCCAGTTATTACTACTCTTCCTTTAGATTTATAAATTAGTTGAACTGCATCCGCAAAATCGTCATTAAGTAATTCAGAAAGATTCGAAATTGCTTTACTTTCTATATCTATAGCCTCTTTTGCAATGTTTAAAATGGATTTGTTATTGTTCAAAGTTTATGAAATTTAGTATTTGTGTCCTTTAAAGAATTTGTTATCTTTAAAGATACACTAACTTATAAAAGTTTAGACATACAAAAAAACGAAAAAAAAGTATTAGAGTTATTTAAATAAGTTATTAAATGATAATTTATTTGAAATTTAATTAATTTAGAAAATACTATTTACTAGGAATCAATGAAAACGGTACATGTTGATTTAAATTCAGCTTTAAAAAAATATTTTGGATTTAGTCAGTTTAAGGGATTACAGGAAGATGTTATCAAAAGTTTAAATGCTGGTAATAATACATTCGTTATTATGCCAACAGGTGGAGGAAAATCTCTCTGCTACCAATTACCTGCATTAATTAAAGAAGGTACAGCAATAATAGTTTCTCCCTTAATAGCACTAATGAAAAATCAGGTTGATGCTATAAGGGGTATTTCTAAAGATGAGGGTATTGCACATGTTTTAAATTCATCATTGAATAAAACAGAGGTAAAAAAAGTTAAAGAAGATATCACAAATGGTGTCACTAAGTTATTGTATGTTGCTCCAGAATCGTTAACAAAATTAGAAAATATAGATTTCTTAAAATCTGTAAAAATTTCGTTCTTGGCAGTAGATGAAGCTCATTGTATTAGTGAATGGGGACATGATTTTAGACCGGAATATAGAAACTTAAGACCTATCATGGAACAAATCGATAGCAGTGTCCCAATTATTGGTTTGACAGCTACTGCAACTCCAAAAGTTCAAGAAGATATCCTTAAAAACCTCAGAATAACTGATGCTAAAACCTTTAAAGCCTCATTTAACAGACCAAATTTATATTATGAGGTTCGTCCTAAAACCAAAAATGTTGATGCCGAAATTATACGATTTATAAAGAAGAACTCGGATAAATCAGGTATTGTGTATTGTCTAAGTAGAAAAAAAGTAGAGCAGCTGGCTCAAGTACTTCAAGTAAACGGTATTAAAGCGGTTCCATATCATGCAGGGTTAGATTCTAAAACAAGATCTAAACATCAAGACATGTTTTTAATGGAAGATATAGATGTTGTAGTAGCTACCATTGCTTTTGGCATGGGAATAGATAAACCAGACGTAAGATTTGTAATTCATCATGATATTCCTAAAAGTATAGAAAGTTACTATCAGG
>CAYTSL010000390.1:0-2188 GCA_964440415.1 uncultured Flavobacteriaceae bacterium | reverse complement strand
TTTATTTACAATTGGCACAACCGATTAAAATTAAGCAACTCTTTGTCACTTTCTGCTGATGAAGTACAGGCTAAATTAGATGCTGGAGAGGATTATGTAATTAGATTTAAGTCCCCTCAAGATGAAACGCTACATTTAACAGATATTATTCGTGGAGACATTGAAATAGACACTAATGTTTTAGATGATAAAGTCCTGTTTAAGGCAGATGGTATGCCAACCTATCATTTAGCTAATATTGTTGATGACCATTTAATGGAAATCTCTCATGTTATTCGCGGTGAAGAGTGGTTGCCAAGTTTAGCGTTACATCAGCAACTTTATGACGCTTTTGGATGGCAAGCTCCTGAATTTGCGCATTTACCACTTATTTTAAAACCAACAGGAAAAGGAAAATTAAGCAAGCGCGATGGTGACAAATTAGGTTTTCCTGTTTTTCCATTGGAATGGAAAGACCCAAAAACTGGAGATGTTTCTACGGGTTACAAAGAAGAAGGTTATTTTACTGAAGCTGTTATCAACTTTTTAGCCTTTTTAGGATGGAGCCCGGGAACAGAACAAGAAAATTTCTCTTTGGCTGAATTGATACTAGCTTTCGAATTAGAAAAAGTTCACAAAGCTGGAGCACGTTTTGACCCAGACAAAATCAAGTGGTTCAATCATCATTATATGCAAGGACACAACAATGATGAACTGGCAAATGCTTTTAAAGCATCTCAACCAGAACTTGAAACTATTGATGTAAATTACATATCACTAGTGGTTGGATTGATAAAAGAGCGAGCAACTTTTGTTAGTGATTTTTGGGATTTAAGTTCTTTCTTTTTTGAAGCACCAAAAACCTTTGCTGAAAAAGCAGCAAAAAAAGCATGGAAAGAAGATGCAGATTCTATTATGAAAGAATTGGCATCAGTTATAGAGAATACTGAAGTAGAATCTGCCGAACAACTTCAATCAGAAATAAAAGAATGGATTACCAAAAAGGAAATTGGTTTTGGTAAGGTTATGCAACCGCTGCGTTTAGCATTGGTTGGTGACCTAAAGGGTCCTGACTTGTTCCAGATCATGTTTATGATAGGTCGAGATGCAACAGTGAGACGGATAGAATTGGCGATTGACAGTTTTTAAAACAACACCATGGCTGTAAAAATAACTTGAGATTGATTCCCTTTAAATTCAGTGTCTCCAATTTCTAGATCATTCAGTTTATTCAACATGTTTGTTAAACCATATTGGTATTGAGCACGTACTCTAAAATTATTGAATCCTGCAGTTGCTCCAATAGCTCCATTGATGTTAAATTTAGAAATGTCTCTTAAATCTATTGCATTTAAATCATCAAATCCATTAACGAAATACTCTTCTTGTGCCTTATCCTTTAATTCAAGAAATCCGTTTGCTTGTATAACTGGGCCAAAATCTATAGTCAGGTTTTGTCGCAGAATTTTGGCATGCATAAAAAGCGCCAGCTGTACTGCAGAAAGTTTATATTCTAATGATTCGTCTCCATCCACATCTGTTACACCACCTAAAATATTAAGGTTGTTTTGAGAAAACTGAATGCCATAACTCACGTCGTACCACTTATGTGGTACATTAACAATTCCTGTTAATCCAGCAATAAATCCGTTTTGCTTTTCGGTTGTGAAATTATCCGTAATAATATCAAACTGCGTGATTCCTCCATGTAATCCTATGAAGTTTTTAATGTCGTAATTTGGTCTCTGCGCAAAAGTATTTGTAACAAATAACAATAGAATTGCTACTAATAGGTTAAGTTGTTTTTTCATCGTGATTTTATATTGTTGGGCAAACAAATATAGTATTAATTTTGTATCTTAATTAATTATTTAAATTTTAACCATAAAAACATGAACCTATTTCTAATTCCTATTATTTTTCTCGGATTAATTATTTTAATCTCTGCATTCTTTATTGTAAAACAACAAACTGCCGCTATAATTGAGCGCTTTGGTAAATTTAATAGCATCCGACAATCTGGATTACAGCTTAAGATTCCTTTAGTAGATCGAATCTCAGGTAAATTAAGTTTAAAAATTCAACAATTAGATGTTTTAGTTGAAACTAAAACTTTAGACGATGTGTTTGTGCGACTAAAAATATCTGTACAATACAAAGTAATTAAAGACAAGGTATATGATGCCTTTTATAAATTAGATTATCCTCA
>CAYTSL010000389.1:0-2197 GCA_964440415.1 uncultured Flavobacteriaceae bacterium | reverse complement strand
ATATCTTCACCTAATAATTTTGCTAAAGCCAAGGCATCATACATATCATCACTATTTTCCGTGCATATTTTTGCGTGTTGTGCTAACGATCGTTCCAGAACAACCTTTGATGATTCGCCCTTTCTAACGGATTCAATATACGTTTGATTAATATCAAAATAGACTTCTTCTGAATTTGAGAATTTTGCTCTCAATTCTTCTGGCATTTCATACCTGAAATTGCTTTCAATCTCCTCATCACCTAATAAATTATCTAAATAGTAATTAGGGTATTTGAATATCTTATACCAATCCAGATCCGATCCCCAAGGACCAAATCTATGATAATTGTTACCTAAATCTATAACCGTAAATTTGGTTTTGTTCTTCAAAATTCTTGAACCACGACCTATCATTTGGTAGTACAAGGTTAAAGATTTAGTGGCTCTATTTAGAATAATTGATTCTACAGTTGGTTCATCAAATCCTGTAGTTAAGATACTTACTGATGATAAAATGGCATTAGGTGTTTCTTTAAACCATTTTAAAATGGCACTTCGTTCCTTTTTAGAATTGGTATTATCTAAATGAGCAATAGGATAGCCTGCTGCTCTAAAGGCATCATAAACATGTAAAGAGGTATTGATGCCATTATTAAAAATTAATGTTTTCTTTCCTTTTGAAACTTCTTCATAAGCGCTAACCAATTTAGATAACATGTCTGTATTAGTATACAGATCTTCTGAAGACTTTACAGTATAGTCACCATTCGCTCCAACTACTAAAGATGTCAAGCCTACATTGAAAGAATACATTTCGGCTTGAGATAAAAATTCATTTTCTATTAATGAGGTTATACTTTCTCCAACGATCAATTCTTCATAATTGCCTTTCATGGGCAAATTAATATTAGAGCTTAAAGGAGTAGCCGTGACGCCAAGAATAAAGGATTTGTCGAAAAATTTAAATAGTTTATTAAATGAATTGTAATGTGCTTCATCAATAATTACAAGACCTATATCAGAAATATCTAATTTATCTTCATTCAAGCGATTGTTCAAGGTCTCCACCATTGCCACAAAACAATTGTAGTTATTTTGATCATCTAAATTGGCAGTACTATTTACAACCTTATTAACAACCCCAAATTCTGTCAGCATTCTGGAAGTTTGTTTGATCAACTCAATACGATGGGTCATAATAAGAACCCTTTTAGTATGATGTTTTAGGTATTGTCTGACCATTTCAGAAAAAATAACAGTCTTACCTCCTCCTGTTGGCAATTGATAAAGCAAATGAAAATCGTCTGGTGCATCATCAAAGTATTTGAAGATCTTATCAATAGCACCTTTTTGGTAGTGATAGAGTTCTTTCCCTGTATTTTTTTCTATAATTTCAGATTCCCTAAGCGACATGAAAAATAGGATTGGACGAGTTGAAAATTGTTCTGAAATCGAGAATTTTGGATATGACTAACATTCCATTAAAACAAAGTTTTAAGGAATTCAGATTTTTAATAATCTTATTAAACTTTCTTAACTCTAACTGCATTCATTCCTTTTTGACCCTTTTCTAATTCAAAAGAAACTTGATCATTTTCAGCAATTTCATCAATTAATCCGCTGACGTGACAGAAGTATTTTTCTTGATTTTCTGAGTCTGTTATAAAACCATAACCTTTTGAAGTGTCAAAAAAAGCGACCTTACCTTTTCTAATTGGATCGAAAACTTGTCTTTCACTTTCGTCCATTTTAGGAATACCGATTTCTATGTTCTTGGCTTTGACCTTAATTTTTTTTGTTGGATCTGGAGGAGTATCTGTTAAATTCCCATGATGGTCTACGTAAGCAAACTCTATTCCTTTTTTCCCCGTTTCTTTAGCTTCTAACTTACGCGCTTCCATCTTTTTCCTTTTATCTTCGCGTTTTTTTAAACGTTTTTTTTCTTTTTCACTTTTATTAAATGTTTGTTGTGATCTCCCCATGCAGTAGTTTTATTTAGTATAAGTTAATTTTTTGATTGAAATTTCAATACTAAATAAATACTTGGAAAAGAATAATGCTTGTTATTGTTTTACCTGAAGATAAATCCAGTTTTGGTAATTCCGAACTAAAGAATGCACCCTTTAATTTTCGTAAAGATAACACTTGCAATTCAATTACTCAAACTCAAAAGGAATTTGGTTATCATTCTAAAGAAATCTTATCAATTATCAAGC
>CAYTSL010000388.1:0-2197 GCA_964440415.1 uncultured Flavobacteriaceae bacterium | reverse complement strand
AAATTAAATGATCTGGACATAATAGAACTCAATGAAGCTTTTGCAGCACAGTCATTAGCTTGTATTCGCGAATTGGGGCTGCAAGATGATGATCCACGAATAAATCCACTAGGCGGCGCCATTGCTTTGGGGCATCCTTTGGGAATGAGTGGTGCCAGACTCGTAACCAGCGCATACTACCAACTAGCAAATTCAGATGCACAAACAGCTCTTTGTACTATGTGTATTGGGGTTGGACAAGGTATAGCAATGGTACTTGAGAAAGTAAACGGTTAATAAACTGACCCGCCTTCCGACGAGGCAGGAATTCGCAAATTCGCTGAAGCTTCATTTGTCATCAAGACAAAAGAGCAAAAAAACTCCTATAAAACAAAATAACCTTAGTGAGGGTAAGGGTTAAGGGGAAATAATTCATTCTGAATCAAAAAAATACTTAAAACTTAATAAAAGTTGCGGTCTGGACGGCACTACTCCGGTAACAACATTTTGTACTCAAATTCTTCCATACATGAACTATCAGGGGCTTTGCCCGGATTGTCAAAAAACTCTTTTAACATCATGATTGCGCAAGAGCCCTTATCGACAGGAGAGTGCGCCACATCATCGAAGAGGTACAGATAAGCATTCTCCTGATGCGCAGCGAACTGTTTTGCATATGAAGGCCTGCACAGATAATCGAATTTTCCACCCAGCATCAGTATGGGCACATTCGTTTTTATTGGCTTTATGGCCTCTCTTGATTTAACGGGCCAAACTTTATATGCCTGTCTCCAGAAATAGGGTCCGAACATCGATAAACTGGTTCCTTTGATGAGTTCGGCATACTCATTGTCAAGCGGAATGTTCTCAGGCTTTATATCACTTGTTTCTGAAAGAAACACACTCAATGACAAACCGGTACTAAATTCAGGAATAGGGAAGATAATGCCGGGGCTGGCTATGATTTCACTGAAATCACCATTTACGATCTTATGGATAGACAACTGGATCTGAGTGTTGTTATACATTTGATGAAAAAGCCAGACCGCTATCCGGTTACCATTCAGCTTCACGTCATATTCTTGTTCGTTTTTTAAATATTTTATCTGAATAGTTTCTGGCTTCACGTTAAGCTCCGAGATTTTCTCAAGGAACCTCTTTTTTAGGTTGGGATAAGCCTCTGAATAAATTGGATCGGCCTCTATTGTATCGAACAGCGATTCAAGGATTTCGATCAGACTGGTATGCATGTGATAGCCTCCGAGAGAGATATCCATAGTCCCGTTCAGCACCACACTGTTCAGGCGGTCGGCATGGTTCATTAACATATACTGAACCACTTCTGTTCCGTATGAAGTGCCAAACATAGAAAAATGTTCATAGCCCAGTTGTTCCATGACATAAGCAATTTCATTGGAGATCTCAAGTGAATTAATTGCTGATAGATCAATGCCCTGGGCAGTAAACCTATCATAGGCTACCTGCAGTGTATCTAAGTACATATTGATGGTCTGATCAGCTGTAAGGTTTTTTTCTAACAAGGAGAGTTGTAATTGCTCAAAACCTGGAACATTAAGATACGGTTTTGAATATTTCAATCCTCTGGATTCAATGATCACCACGTCTCTGGTATTGAGAAACAAGTTTCCCAGCCCACCGACCAAACCCGGGACAAAATCGTCAATGTTAGAAAGTCCGGGACCTCCGGCACACAAAACGAGTGGGTCCTGACTAACCGAGTCAGCCCTACATTTAAAAATAGCTACGGCAAGCTCCACCGTTTTTCCTTCAGGATTGGCAGCTATTTCGGGTACCTTCATATGACCGAAGACGAACATGCCACTATCTTCGAGTTCCCGTGTAATGGATAACGGACTTGGGGTCTTTACAAATTCACCGATCACTTTGTTTTTTTGACATCCCAAAAGAACAAAAAAGCTTAACAAAAGAGTAAAATATGCATTTTTCACTGATCTATACATTTTTGAATCATGTCAAGCATGCGCATGGACAAACCAATCGATTCGCATTGGCCTGATGAATACCTCGATACGGACATAACAACTTTAAATATAACTAGTTAAAAAATAGGATATCATGATAATTGTCATGATGTCATTAGGTCCATCATAAAAAGATATGCCTTATGAAGAGCTCTGGGAAACAACCTAATAATTGTCAAATCAAAACACCTGATACTTATTCCCTGCCTGCCGGC
>CAYTSL010000387.1:0-2219 GCA_964440415.1 uncultured Flavobacteriaceae bacterium | reverse complement strand
ACTTCTCCAGTAACCTCTGTGCCTAACCAATCAGGCTTTTTAAAATCTTCATCTTCTGAATCTAATTCAACTTCAGCCACTGTTAAGCCATCATTTTCACCATAAAATTCATCTACTTCAAACGTATGACCACCTGATTTTACATTATATCTAGTTTTATCTATGACTCCAGGCTCACTAATTTTTAATAAATCTGTAGCATCTTCAGTAGATATTTCTCTTTCCCACTCATATCGAGATGTTCCGGACTCATTTCCAATGCCTTTAACAGTGATAAAACCCTTATCACCTTTAATTCTTATTCGTACAGTTCTTTCAGGAACAGTACATAAAAATCCCTGAACAATTTTCGTTTCTTTAAATGATTCTTTTTTAAAATCGTCATTTTTTACTAAAAACTTTCTTTCTATTTCTTGTGCCATAATTAATTTGCTAAAGGTTTATTTATCCAACCTATTATTCTTTTTATTACTTGTAAATAATTTATATTTTCACATCCTTGTAATTCACAATCTACTATCGTTTTTTTAATGTCTTCAAGCTCTGTAGATTCAGAATTAATAGTGACAACTTTTGCTCCATTAATTAATACATTACCTACTTCACATAAGGTATTATTTACCATATATCCAAAACGTTGTTTGTGTACTTTAACACCTTGTAAGTCTTTATGAGCATCAATCATTGCTATAAATTCTTCTAAAGTATAAGTGTCTTTAGTCAATGAAGGCATATCTACTTGAAATGCAGGGAAAACATCATTTTCTAATACTTCTTTAGAAATTGGAAATTCACCTTTCATTAAAGGATTCCACTGTTCTAAACCGTCTACAGTTTGAACATAGGTTTTAATGTCCATTTTACCATCTCTGATTTTTGTATTGTTTACATCGTTTGTTTTAGATAGAATGTATATTTCATCAGATTCTCTTTCCCAAACTTTTTCTGGAATTGGAACCGATAATCTTGCCATTCTATAAGTGGATTCGTCAAAATTTTGTCCGAATGTTCTAAACTCAAATCGAGGTTTAGATATTTCTCCTATTTTCATTTCTGGTTTTGTCATAATATATTTTCTTATTTTTTTAGTCTATTGGTTTTTTATATACATATAATTTTTCTTCTGCATCACTTACCACATAAATTTTATTGTTTGCAATTGCTATTCCTTCTGCTTGTTCAATATTTATAGAATAACTTTCAATTACTTCACCTGTAAGGGTGCATTTATTTATTATTTTACTTTGATCGCTAACTATCCATAGATTATTGGATAAACTTTCGTAAAATATTCCTGAATAATCATTAGCAAAATCTAATTCATATTGGGCAATAACAGAGAAATCTGATCTTAATCTTATTAATAAACCAGGATTTTTTTCATTTAAAATAAAAATAGTGTTGCTATTGGCATCATAAGTAACACCTTCAATCCCACTATTTGCATCATTATTATTATAGTTAATTACATGATTTGAAAACCCTCCTGTTATGATATCAAAAACAACTAATTCTTTAGTTCTTTCTTCTGTCAACAGAAGTTTATTTTCTGTAAAGGTTGAAACTCCTTCTAAATCATTGCCTTCATAACCATAGGTTTGCAGTACATTACCTGTAGTTGATAATTTGTAAACTTGAGCTGAATTATCACTAACTACATATAATATGTTACCAGAACTATCAACTGCTAATCCGGAAGGTTCTAAAACAGCAATGTTATATGATGCTTCTAACTCTAGGTTATTATTACTACTAGGAACTATATTTTTATCACTACAAGAGTAATTAATAATAATTCCGAAAAACAAAATAATCGCTTTTTTTAATGGTAGCATATTCAAATACAATCAGCTTACGACTTTCATCGTAAGCTGATTAAATAAATTAATTATTGAACATTATAAACATTCCAAAGAGATGGGTCATCTTTAAAATCATCAGTTACATCATCATCAGAATCATCATCGGCATTATCTAAATACATAGATCCATCACTACCATAATAGTATTCAGCAGTTGCTGTTGCTATACGAACATAAAATGTTACAGTGGTTCCTGTAACACTTGTGTTACTAGTAAAAGCACCATCTTCATCTTCTGCATCAACATCTGCCATATTTATAGTTACTCCTGTTTGTGTAAATGACGCATCATCTTCTCCTTTAATTTTATTATTCTTTACATAAGCAGGTGTATCTCTTACATCAAAATAAATTCTT
>CAYTSL010000386.1:0-2221 GCA_964440415.1 uncultured Flavobacteriaceae bacterium | reverse complement strand
TGAAATCACCTATGATGATAGTCAAAAGAAAGCGACGGGAGTAAAGATAATTGATACAAATACAAAAGAAAAGATAGAATTCAATACAAAAATAATTTTCTGTTGTGCCTCAACTATTCCTAGTACTGCTATTTTAATACAATCCAAATCCGATCGGTTTCCAAATGGATTAGGAAATGATTCAGGAGAACTTGGTCATAACATCATGGATCATCACATTGATGCAGGAGCTTCAGGTAAATTCGATGGGTTTAAAGATAAATATTACACGGGAAGAAGACCAAATGGAATTTATATTCCAAGATTTAGAAACCTAGGTAATAAAGAAACAGAAAAGAAAGAGTTTTTAAGAGGTTATGGTTATCAAGGTGGTGGTGGTAGATGGAGCATGCCTGAAGAAACATCCAAATTGGGTTATGGTACTGAATTCAAAGAAAAAATATTAGAACCTGGAGACTGGAGAATGACTCTTGATGGATTTGGAGAATGCTTGCCTTACCACGAAAACAAAATGACCCTTGATTATGACAATTTAGATGAATGGGGATTACCAACTGTTACTTTTGATGCAGAATGGAAAGAGAATGAAATGAACATGCGTAAAGACATGATAGAACAAGCTGTTGAAATGCTTGAAAAAGGAGGCTTTACAGATATTAAAACCCATGACACAGTCGCAGCTCCCGGAATAGGTATTCATGAAATGGGTACTGCCAGAATGGGTAGAGATCCAAAAACGTCTGTATTAAATGAATACAATCAAGTTCACAGTGTTCCAAATGTGTATGTTACAGATGGTTCCTGTATGACCTCAGCAGGGACGCAAAATCCATCGTTAACCTATATGGCAATTACTGCGAGAGCCGCAAATCATGCTGCTAAAGAGTTCAAAAAATCAAATTCATAATGAAAAGAAGAGATGCTTTAAAAGGTTTGGGATTATCACTTGGGTATGTTATTGCCACACCATCTGTTATAACTATGTTGCAAAGTTGTAAGACTGATGTAAATCAATGGAAACCTGTTTTTTTCACTGTTGACGAAGGAACTGTTATAAGAAATTTAATTGATCTAATGCTTCCGAAAACTGAAGCAACACCAGGAGCACTTGATGTAAATGTGCCTGAATTTCTGGACTTATATGCCTCTAAAGTATATAGTGTCGAGCAACAAAGTAAATACAAGAAAGCTATTCAAGAAATAATAAACGAGTTACTTGTTTCAAAAAGAAAAGTGTCTAAAATAACGGCAGAGGATTATGACACTCTACTTTCTAAATATTTAAAAGCTGATAAGGACACTCAAGACTTATTTAAAAACAATGAAAAGGAAAAAACTGTATTTGAAACATTGATCAATCTTAGAAATTCATCTGTATGGTCTTATAAAACAAGTGAATTAATTGGTGAAACCGTTTTGGCATATGCTCCTATTCCCGGAAAACAGCAAGGTTGCATTTCTTTAGAAGAAGCAACTAATGGTAAAGCTTGGTCATTATAAAAATTATAAAATGTATACCCATTTCAAAATTATTGCAATTTCATTAAGTTTTCTGTTCCTTTTTAATTGTCAAAAAAAAGATAAGAAAAGTGATAAACTGGATTCGGAAATCAGAAAAGAATGGATCCAATTGTTTAATGGGAAAGATCTGGATGACTGGATTGTTAAAATTAATGGAGAGCCTCTAAATTCCAATTTACATAATACATTCAGAGTAGAAGATGGTGTTCTAAAAGTTTCTTATGATGGTTATGAAACTTTTGGTGATTCCTATGGTCATATTTTCTATAAAAATTCATTCTCAAATTACAGATTAAAACTTCAATACAGATTTGTTGGCGAACAGGTAAAAGATGGGCAGGAATGGGCAAAGAAAAATAGTGGGGTTATGATCCATTGCCAATCTCCAGAAAGCATGGGATTGAATCAAGGATTTCCTGTTTCCTTGGAAGTGCAACTTTTGGGAGGTATTCAAGAAGGAGTTGAAAGACCAACTGGTAATCTTTGCACTCCAGGAACGCATGTGACTATGAATAATAATCTTATTACTGAACATTGTATCAATTCATCTTCTGCCACGTTTTACGATGAGGAATGGATTGATCTGGAAGTTCATGTATTAAACGATACTATTTCACATTACATTAACGGAAAAGAAGTGATTAGCTATACAAAACCAATATTAGGCGGTGAATATAGTGTTGATGTGTCTAAAGAAGGA
>CAYTSL010000385.1:0-2227 GCA_964440415.1 uncultured Flavobacteriaceae bacterium | reverse complement strand
TTATCCTTTAATTGATGACATAGAATTTAGTCATTAATTATTTAGAGAATATATTTAAATACTAAATAGCTAAAAAACCATTCAAACAAAATTGTTTGAATGGTTTTTGCTTTAAATAAATTCGTCATTAATTTTTTATTATTGTTTTTTTTAATTTATTTGTTAACCAAAAAATTGATTTATATGAAAAGAGAATTACACTTGCCTCTTATTTTAATGGGCTTATTATTATGTTTTGGATGTTCGAATCATAAAAATGAAGAAAACGTTTTGGTTGCTAGAGACAATTATGAGAAATTCGTAAGTAATCATGAATTTTCTAAAGCTCCTATACTAAATAAAAAACAATTAAAAGCAATTCCAAAATATGATCGCCCTGATTTGGCATGGCAACAAGATTTTTTAAGAACCATGGATCCTGCAACAGGCAAACCAGAGCGTGAAAGGCTTTTACCAACTATTGAATTCCTTAATAATGACATTAGAGAAAATAGATTTGGCACCTCTCAAGATTGGGAAGAAAGAGGACCTTATCAAGTAGGTGGCAGAACCAGAGCCATAATGTTCGATCCAAACGATCTAAGTACGAAAAAAGTATGGGCTGCTGGTGTAAATGGTGGTATATGGTTTAATAACGATATTACCAATGCGAATTCAGAATGGACCCAAGTTTTTACAACTATAGATAACTTTGCGGTTTGCGCTCTGGATTACGATCCCGTTGATTTGCAAACCTTCTATGCAGGAACTGGTGAGGGTCATAATAATATTGATTCGGCAAGAGGAGCTGGAGTATGGAAATCGGAAAATGGAGGAGATACATGGACTCTACTTAACAGCACTGCTGGTTTTAGTTATATTCTCGATATAGAAATAAGAGATGAAGGAGGTTCAGAAGGTGTTATATATATTGCAACAAGGAATCCAGGAGGGATTTATCGCTCTACAGATGGTGGAACTTCGTTTACTCAAGTATATCCATCTTCAACAAACGATTTAGAAATAGGAGTATTAGATAATAGAATATGGGCTGGAACATTTAACGGAAAAGTTATTTATTCCGATAATGGCACAACATGGATAGATAGTTATGAGAATACAGATCCTTCTGGAGACAGAGTAGAAGTTGGCCTTGCACCTACTGATGCTAATTATGTATATGCTATTATTGAATCTGGCAATCAGGTAGATGACATAGTTTACACACCAAATGCAACGTTTTGGACTTCCGTTTCGGAACCGGATGATAGTGGTGATAGCACCGTTCCGACCAATGACTTTTCTAGAGGTCAAGCTTGGTACGATCTTATTTTAACTGTAAGACCAAATAACAAAGATGAGTTTTATGTTGGAGGGGTTAATTCATTTAAAGGAACTATAGCTGCCAATACAGCAACTTATAGTAAAATATCCTCTTGGGAATTAAGTGTGGATAATTCTGTGAGCTATTCTCACGCCGATCATCATAATTTTATTTTTAGACCAGGATTTCCAAACGAGGCATTAAATGCCAATGATGGAGGTGTGTTTTATATTCCAGACGTGTCTAATTTGGAAAATATTACAAATGGGTTTGTGCAAATGAACAAAGGATATAATGTTACTCAATTTTATTCCTGTGCGTTGCACCCTGATTCTGGATCTAATACTTTTTTAGGAGGTACTCAAGACAATGGTACTTTAGAATTTGATAGTGCTGGCCTGGACGATACAACCGAAAAATTTGGTGGTGATGGAGGGTTTTGTTTTATTGATCAAACATTTCCTGATTATAAAATTGTTTCAAATACCAATAATAATTTTGGCATATTTGATGACGGTAATGGAACATCTCAATATCTGTTACAGACAGGAGGAGGTTCTTTTATTAATCCAGCCGATTATGATGATAATTTAAATATATTATATACAAATGGTGGTAGTGCTATTAATAGAGTGAAACTTAGGGCATTTCCTGCAGAAGGAGGTACTTTAAACCCAAGTAATGTAGGTTTTAGTCCTGCTGGACTTTCTGGTACGCCTACTCACTTAAGAGTATCTCCCTATACAACACTTTCTTCAACTTTATTTGTAGGAACAAGCAATGGCAATGTATACAAAATAGAAAATGCAGACGATGAAGCTTCAATTCCAGTAGCTAATAATATTTCTGCAGGTATAAGTACAACAGGGTCTGTTTCTTGTATAGAAATTGGCAGTAGCGAAGATGAATTATTAGTTACCTACT
>CAYTSL010000384.1:0-2227 GCA_964440415.1 uncultured Flavobacteriaceae bacterium | reverse complement strand
TGGTCATATTGATTTAATTAAGAGTGCAAAGATAGAATGATAAGACAAAAGACAAAAGATAAAAGAGTAAAGATAGACACAAGACACAAGAACTAGGAGTCAAGACGTCTGAAATGTCTTTATTCTGATAGCGAAGCGGTCTTTGTTCTTGATTCTTAAAGAGTTATCATTTCTTTAGGAATCCGCTTATTCATCACCTTAAACCATAAAGGAGGTAATAAAGATATTACCATTGAGGTTGGATAACCAAATGGCATTTGCGGACTTTCATCATGGCAATCTAAAATTTGATACTTTTTAGACGACTTATAATGATGATCGCTATGTCTTGTCAATTCATATAATACAATTCTACCGATAACATGATTGGAGTTCCAGGAATGAATTTCTTTTACTCGTTCGTAGCGACCAGATTTAGTTTTTAATCGCAATAAACCATAATGTTCAATGTAGTTAACGGTTTCAAGAAGCGTAAATCCAACTATGGCAACCAATACTGAAAACATGAGACCAAATGTTCCAAAGAACATAAAAATAGCAAAGAGATACGTTGCCTCAATAATTAGATACCAAAACATATCATTTTTAGTAGAAAAGAAGTGTCGATTGTAATTCTTCAATAACTTATTCTGAATTCTCCATGCGCTAAAATATTGTCTGATTGTAGAAGTAAACCAAAACGAATATACTGTTTGATTATATCTGGCTGTAGCAGGATCTTCTTTGGTGGCAGCATGCAAATGGTGTCCAAAATTATGTTCTATATAAAAATGCATGTATAACGAAGGCAGCAATAAAGCTTTACCAATAAATCGTTCGTTTGTGGTTTGTCTGTGACCTAATTCATGTCCAACATTTATTCCGTTAACGCCTAAAACTATTCCAATAGAAAGAATTAGACCAACAAGCTCAAAGGATTGTAGTTGGGTTGAAGTAACCTGTACTAAACCATAAATCAATATTCCAAACACAATTGGTAAGTTGAGATATAGCAACCAATCATAAAACCTATTTTTTAGCTTGTTTTCAACTTCGTTTTTTTGAAGGTTGCTCTCATCCACGGGAAAAATTAACTCCAAAACAGGAAGAATTACAAAAGCGTAAATAGGAGTTGCATAGACCCAAACACCTTTTAGGTTAACGCAAATAACAGCAACCAGAGGAATGCTAAAAGCCACTAAATACTTTAAATCTCGCATAAATTATTAACGTAGTTTTATCAAATTTAACGATTTAAGAATAAAAATAAAATTGTAGTTTAGTAGTTTAAATAAAGACTTTCAGCGCTTTTGCGGTGAAAAACAGAAAAACTGTAATTCCTGCGAAAGCAGGAATCCATGTTTAATAGGATGAACAATTTTAGTAGCATACAAACCAAATTAGAGCAATTCATTGCAAAATATTACACCAATGAATTGATTAAAGGAACCATTCTGTTTTTCAGTATTGGCTTGTTGTATTTTTTGGCGACGCTTTTAATCGAGCATTTTTTATGGCTGAATTCTGTTGGTAGAACTGTATTGTTTTGGTTGTTTATTATAGTTGAATTATTTCTATTTATCAAGTTTATTGCTATACCAATAACAAGATTGCTCAAGCTTCAAAAAAGAATTGATTATTTAGATGCATCAAAGATAATTGGAAATCATTTTCCTGAAGTGAATGACAAACTGCTGAATGTTCTTCAACTTCATCAAAATAAAACAGAATCGGAATTATTACTTGCGAGTATCGAGCAGAAATCAGCAGAATTGAATCCAATTCCGTTTAAATTAGCTATAAATTTTAAAAAGAATGTCAAGTATTTAAAATACGCAGTCATTCCAATAATCATTTTGATGCTTGCTTTTGTAACTGGAAAATTCAATTGGTTTAGCGATAGTTACGAGCGTGTTGTAAACTATCAAACGGCTTACGAACCACCTGCTCCATTTGAGTTTTATGTGCTGAATGACAACTTACAAGCGTTAGAAAACCAAGAATTCAAATTAATTGTAAAAACAGCTGGAGACGTTACGCCAGAAAATGCTCAAATAACATTCAACAACGAAACATACTTTCTACAACAAAAAGGAATAGGTGAGTTTGAGTATGTGTTCGAGCAACCAAAAACCAATGTTCAGTTTAGCTTATCTGCAAATAACATTGCATCAAAACCCTATACTTTAACAGTTGTGGAAGTGCCAACCTTGGTGAGTTTTCAAATGGTTTTGGATTATCCGGGTTA
>CAYTSL010000383.1:0-2229 GCA_964440415.1 uncultured Flavobacteriaceae bacterium | reverse complement strand
CACAATATGTATATTGGTGAGTCCATTACTAGAGATAAGAGTTTTAATCCAATTTACTTGTATAATCTTAGATTGTGGCAGTTACAAGTCATGTGTGAAATGGAAAATTCCTATTACCAAATGCAGTCAGATTTCCCAATTGCAATGGACGTAGCATCAATGATATTAGTTTTTAGCCAACCGTTGACCATAAGTTTTAGAATGGACGAAAAACAATTTGACGTTGATGGAACTTACAATGCACGATATGAGATTGTTAAAAAACGCGTAGATAAGGCATTTATTAAGGGCACAAAAAAACGTATTACAGAAAAAGGTAAGATTACAATTGTGTATTCTCAAAAACAGGATGAAATAGAGTACTTACGTTACGTTAAATTTTTACAATCTAAACATTATTTGGATAGTGATGTAGAAATTGTTGAACTTGAAGATCTGCAGGCTGTTACAGGCTTAAAGGCAATTCGAGTCAGTGTGTTATATCATAAGAATGAAGACGACAAGGAATTTTATACCTACGACGATTTAGTGAAAGAAATTAAGGCTTAAATTGCTCCACTGCCATATTTAAATGCCAATGCAAAAGCAATAACGCTCACAATAATTCCTATCATAAATACTAAATAAGTAAGTCTAAGAATTTTATACTTTTTATTTAAAACCAATCCAAGAAAATATAGATCTTTTTTCATGGATGAGTAGAGATAATCTTTGTCTTGCATCATTTCTCCCATGGCCCATTCAAAATCTTCCAGTTTCATTTTATGGAAGTTTCCAAAAAATAATAAGTTTACTTTTTTGTTTGCAACATCTTCTTTTGTAAACTTTCCACTAGTTACATTGGGGCGTGTAGCCAGAATTGATAAAACAATGGAAAGAACAGTAAATATTACAAAAATAACAGTGGGCCAAATTAAATATTCGTTAGACGGATTGTCTAGTTTTGAAACCAGATTTGATAATACTAAAGACACAATAATGGCATTCACGGATAGTAAAATATTAGCTTTAGTATCGGCAATGTTACTTAGAGTAATATGATTTTTAAGAGTAACTCGAAACATGGTTTCAATACCGCGTTCAGGTAACACTACCTTGTTTTGTTTGAATTTCAATTCATCCTTTTTTTGTATCAATTTAGCATTTTCTCTTTTCAGTTTTTTATCAGCCTTTAAAAGTTGAGCCAAATTCCTGCCTTTAACTTTATCCCATTTAGCGGAAGCATATTCAGTATAATAACGATGTTTTTTAGTTAAGAATTCAATATTTTCATTCAACCATTCAGCCTCTGTAAACGATTTGTTCATGGTAAGTTCCATTTCTTTTCTTAACAATTCGCTTACATCACTAAAGTTCTTACTGGCTAAATGAGAACAATCGGCATCACGAATAAGTCCTTCAAGAACATTAGTAGGTTCGTACTCCATTTTAGTGGCAAGTATCAAAGTTTTTATGGCATCTACTTCAGAATTTGGAATATTTTGATTTGTTAAGAATTTCTCTGCTATCAAGGCACTTTCTGATTCATGGTTCTCACAACCTTTTACAAATCCTGTATCATGAAACCACGCAGCCAATATTAATTGTTGAGCTTCATTATCATTTATTTGCATACCATCGATCAATTCTTTTGTTCTTTTAACTATACGTTGTGTATGTATCAAATTGTGGTAAAGATAGGATGGATCAAGATTTTCATTTAAAAATGAGATCACATATTTTTCGGTTTCGGCAATAAGCTTTTCCATAATAAACTGGTTATTTTACGTAAAAATACTAAACTTTAGTCAATGTAATATTAAAACAATATTTAGTCGTTATTTATAGGATTCCTTTCGTTTCGTTTTTAGAAAGTAACCTTGTAATGAAATTAGTATAATTTCGACTATATTTAGGCAAAAAAAGCATAATTATTAATTAAAAAAGAAAGGATAAAACCATATGCTTACTTGGAAAGAAGTTATTAACTTTTCCGTTAAAGGAAATCCTACTCCAGACAGACGTGTTGAAAAAACAGAAGAAGAATGGAGAGCTCAATTAACTCCGGAGCAATTTAGGATTACAAGACAAAAAGGTACTGAAGCACCTCATAGTGGAGCACTTTGTAGTATTTATGACGAAGGTAAATACAATTGTGTATGTTGCGATACGCCCTTATTTGACTCAACAATTAAGTTTAGTTCGGGAACAGGATGGCCTAGTTTTACGCAGCCAATTAAAGAGAATGCA
>CAYTSL010000382.1:0-2240 GCA_964440415.1 uncultured Flavobacteriaceae bacterium | reverse complement strand
CTGATTCTGACTGCTTCTGCAAGCGAACAGGCTCACATACCTTTCCTCTTGCGCCCCTGGCAGCGGGCCTTTCACTATTTGCTTTCAATGTTAGATTGCCACCATCCGGATCTACGAATACAAGCGGGGCAAAATGATACTTGTTATCAGCCTCTGCTTTGGTGATCCGTGAAAATGCCAGATTGTCTTTGAAGGTGTTCTGGGGGGATTTGTCGGTAGTAATCAGATCGCCTTTCTGACTGAAGACAACATTGCGTTGTATGGTGTTGTCATACGGCGCTACCGTCATTTCGAAGCGGGTCCCATAGCGCTTGGGATTTCCTTTGAGCTTCTTCTTTGCTTGGGGATTCTTCAATGGATCTTTGCCGCGGGCGGAACCGATAACGATCCCTGCCCCCTTGGCGTCTACAATTGTATTGTTCTCAATTGTGCATCCGCTTACCGCCTGGTAGAACGCGGGCGGCGTATCGCTCACGCCGTACAGCAGGCGGATACCGGAGCCGCGACTCTTCCAGATGACATTGTTTCTGATAATGTGGTCCTTACCGGACAGCCTTATTCCGCCCGCACAGTTCTCAAACCGATTGCTTTCTATGGTGCAACCTGAGCCGCCGCGCATGACCAGCTCCCCTTTGCACTCGAGGAAAAGGTTGCCGATGTAGCGGTTGTTTGAACTCTTGTTGCTGATGACCTCCGCCTCCCCGTTGCAGCGCACGAAGCGGTTGTTTTCCACAAGCGTATAGGCCTTGACGCTTCCGTAGAGTGTCTGGCTCTGGCCAATCTGAATGGTCTCACGCCCATTCCCGCCGAGGGGGGGGACATCCTCAAAGAGGTTGTCACGTATGACTGTTTCAACCGGCGCTTTCGGACCGCCAATGGAAATCACGATATTCTTCGATGGGTTCTTGGAAAAATGACAAGAGGCGATCTGATTGTTCCGCCCATTCCCCTCGATCTTGATAATCGCTTGGGCCTTGATCCTGGTGAAGGAGGCATGGATGACCGAGCAATGCCGGGTCGAACGAAAGCCCACAGCCGTTCCAGCATTGTCGGAAAAGGCGAAGTCTTTGAGATGGACGTACGAAGATCCATTGATTCGGATCGCACTCTTTCCTGTTAAGATCGTCTTGTCCCGGCCCTGGCCCTTGATTGTGATGGGGGCGTCCTTGGTTCCGGAGGTCCTGACATCAACCGTCCAGTCTTTCAGCGTTCCGGCCGGCAACACCAGAACATCCCCGGGCTTTGCACTCTTGATGCGCGATGCGAGTTCCGTAGGGGTCTTGATTTCAAACTCCCTCGACGGGACGTCAGCTCTGGCTTCATCTTCAGAAAGGACGCTAACCCTGAAGTTCTTATACCGGGCCCCGCGGGTGTACATGTGGCGCAGACCGATCTTGCCTTCCATAATCGGGGGGAACTTAGAATTGACAAAATGGCAGAGCATTTCCTTCTGGCTATTCTTAATGTGCATGTAGACATCTTTACCACTTTTGACGATCGTAATCTTGTGGGGGACTCCCGTAGCAAAGAATCCGGTGTTCTTGTATTCGTTCTCCAATTCTGTTCCGTTCAGTCCCCGGCAGATATATCGGCGAGCACGAATATAATCCTTCGTAGCATCCTTGTTCTTGGTGCCGAAAGCGGCATAGCTGATATGATAGGTATTCATATTATTGAAATAAGTCCGCATGGAAGGAACGGTTCGTTTATCTGCCCATGTGCTAATGTCTTCATCAAAACCATTTTCTCCACTGCCTGTTGCCTGAATGTAGATGATATTGACCATCCTGACTTCCTTATCCAGTCGCGTGTATTCATACTCGATCTTGAGATCGCCCTTGAAGTCCCTTTTCGACCACAGAACAGCATGGTGAGCATCATTAAAAGCCTGCGGCCCCGCGGTGAAGTCCATCCCCTTCGTGCTGTTCGTGACCGTTGCCTTCAGTCCATCCAAGGTCCATTTGTCTTTCCAGTTGCGGGTACAAGGATCATGGAATACTTGTTTCCATTCTGCTTCCTTGAGTTCTGCAAAGTGCTTCATTGAGCTCTCCTTAACGCCCTTGCCTGCTTGAGTGGATGAAACCCCAAAAGCTAACAGGCAAACAGCCGCAGTAATTATCAGTCTGGTCATATTGATGCCTTTCGAACGTCCACAGTGATGCTCGGCGCTATTGCGACGTAGCATCCAATGTTTTGTTCGCTGAGTATTTTGCCTTGTTATGCTCCCACCAGACAACGAA
>CAYTSL010000381.1:0-2245 GCA_964440415.1 uncultured Flavobacteriaceae bacterium | reverse complement strand
AATTAATGCATTTACTACTTTTATTATTGATTATAAAATGGTAATTTCGCGCACAATATTTTAACAACAATTTACACAAATGGCAGTTTTAAATAAAATCAGACAACGTTCTCTTTTCTTAATAATAGTTATTGCCTTAGCACTTTTTTCTTTTGTTTTGGCTGATTTATTTAGAAATAGCGGAGCATTAACAAGTAAATCGCAAAACGTTATTGCCACAATTAATGGAAATGACATTTCTCGTGAAGATTTTTTACGTAAAGTTGAAGTTGCGCAAAGACAATTAGGACCTTCAGCTTCAAGCACTCAAGCAATGAACAGAGTTTGGGATATTGAAGTTCGTCGTGCTGTATTGGAAACACAGTTTGATGAACTAGGATTAGAAGTGGAAAACGAGCAAATGAAAGATCTTATAAAAACTCGTTATGGCCAAGATCCTACTTTTTTAAATGAAGATGGAGTTTTTGATGAAGGTAAACTAAATGAGTTTCTTGCCAATTTAAAAGTCAATGCAGAATCTGATGCAAATAGTTTTGCATTGTACAATCAATGGCTGGAAACAGAGGCAAATCTGGCAATATCTGCTAAAGAACAAGCTTATTATAATATGGTTAAAGCTGGAGTTGCAGCTACAGTGGCGGAAGGAAAAATGGAACACGACTTAGAAAATAATAAAGTTGATCTAAAATTTGTTCAAATTCCATATTCTACAATTGCTGATAGCACTATCACAGTTAGTAAAACTGAAATAAGTGAATACATAAAGAAACATCCAAAGGATTTTGAAGTTGAAGCTACAAGAAATATCAATTATATTCAATTTAAGGAAGAAGCAACTCTAGAAGACGAAAACGCAATTAAAGAAGAGTTGAACAACTTGCTAATTGGTAAAGTAGAGTATAATGAAATAACAAAAAACAATGATACGATTGCAGGATTCTCAAAAGTTGATGATAACGAGAGTTTTGTAAATGTGATTGCTGGTTCTGATATTAAATTTGACGAAAGATTTTTATTTAAAAAGGATATTCCTGTAACATATGCAGATAGCGTTTTTAACTTAAATAAAAATGGAATTTATGGACCATATAAAGATGCTGGGTATTTTAAATTGACTAAAATGGTAGATGTTAAACAACTACCTGATTCGGTTAAGGCAAGACATATTTTAATTCCTTATGTGGGAGCAGCAAGTGCAGACCCATCTAAAGTTACTCAAACAGAAGCTGAAGCTAAAGTAACAGCAGATAGTTTAACGACTGTATTAAAAGGAAATAGTTCTAAATTTTCAGAATTTGTTAAAGATTTCACTTCAGACCTAGGAAGCATTGAAAAAGAAGGTCGTTATGATTGGTATGCATACAACGCAATGGTGCCAGAATTTAGAGACTTTACATTTGAAGGAAAAACAGGTGATTTAGGAGTTGTAAAAACGGCTTACGGTTTTCATATTATTGAAATAGAAGGACAAAAGGACACCCAAAGAGTTATTAAACTTGCAACAATTGCAAGAAAGATTCAACCATCAGAACAAACCATTGATAATGTTTTTACAGTTACTTCTAAATTTGAAATAGCAATAGAAAATACTGATTTCCAAGAAGTGGCAAAGGAAAAGAATTATGTTGTGCGTCCTGTTAATGGAATAAAACTTTTACAAGAGAATATTCCAGGAGTTGGAAATCAACGTTCAATCGTAAAATGGGCTTTTGAGGAAGAAAGAAATGTAGGTGACACAGAACGATTTAATCTTCCAGGAGGAGGTTATTCGGTAATTCAGTTATCTGCTATAAGTAAAAAAGGATTAATGGATGTAGAGAATGCTTCTGCAACGGTGGTTCCTTTAGTAAGAAAACAGAAAAAAGCAGAGCAGATCATAAAAAATGTTACAGCATCAACAGTTCAGGATGTAGCTACAAATCAAAAACAATCAGTTAGAACTGCCTTGGCTGTGAACATGAAGAATCCAACGCTTTCTGGAGCAGGTAGAGAACCTAAAGTAGTAGGTACTGCATTTGGTTTACAGGAAGGACAAACCTCTGGATTAATTGAAGGTAACAATGGAGTATTCATGTTAGAAGTTACAAAAGTTACTCCAGCTATTGAATTGGATAATTATCAGGCAATGGCAAACCAAATTACAAGTAGACGCGTTAATTCTGTTACTGCAACTTTATTTAATGCACTTAAGTCAGCAGCGGATATAGAAGACAACCGAGCACAAACTGTTCAATAAATAGTATAT
>CAYTSL010000380.1:0-2259 GCA_964440415.1 uncultured Flavobacteriaceae bacterium | reverse complement strand
ACGGTTAAGCTTTACCAATTTTTAATAGTCGTTTATACACGTCTGATTACTTTTCAATAAACTGTGCTTAAAAAGGAAATTACACCAATATTTCTTTAAACTTTATTCCCAGTTCTTTTTGGATCTCGTTTACTCGCTGAATTTCATTTGGAAGGATTAAAGCAATAGACTTTCCTGTTTTTCCGGCTCGTGCAGTCCTACCACTTCTGTGCGTATAATATTCTAAATGTTCTGGTAACTGATGATGAATAATAAATGCCAGATCACTTACATCTATTCCTCTGGCAGAAACGTCTGTAGAAACTAATATTTGAAGGCTTTCGTTTTTAAAAGCACGCATGACCTTATCGCGATCCTTTTGTTGCATATCGCCTTCTAAAGCACCAACCGAATATCCTTCATGTTTCAATGCAGTTGTTAAACTTTGTGTTCCTGCTTTGGTTCTGCAAAAAATAATGCCTCGTTCATCTGGTCTGGAGTCTAAAAGCTTATATAAGGTAAGTGGTTTATTTACTATGGATGTTGTTATGTATTCATGTGAAATATTTGCATTCACCAAAGCATCTTTATTCACCTCAATTTTATGAGCATTTTCATCCATGTAAGATTTAATAATGCGCAACACACCTTCTGGCATGGTTGCAGAAAACAACCACGTATGTCGTGTCCCTGTTGTATAACTTAAAATCTTATTTAGATCTTCTTTAAAACCCATGCTTAACATTTCATCGGCTTCATCAAGTACAAGCGTTTTAATGTTTTTAATATTAACTGATCCTTTTTCTATCAGATCTAATAACCGTCCTGGAGTAGCTACCACAACATGCGTAGTGCGTTTTAAATTTCGCATTTGTATGTCAATTTTTTCACCACCATAAACGGCTTCAACAAATATTTTGGTATTGGTATATTTTGTGAATCTAAAGAGCTGCTTTTTAATTTGCTGAACCAATTCTCGCGTAGGCGCTAAAATTAAGGCTTGTACTTCGTCTTTTTTATCATCTATTTGATGTAAAATTGGCAAGCCAAAAGCCGCAGTTTTACCAGTTCCTGTTTGCGCCAATCCAATAAAATCTTTTGAAGATTTTAATAAAACAGGAATAGCTTTTTCCTGAATTTCTGTTGGAACCTTTATGTTTAACTCCTTTAAGGCTTTTATATAATCCTTTTTTACTCCTAGTTCTATAAATGTAGACATGCTCATTTTTATTGAACGGCAAAGGTAGATGATTAATTCAATTATTATTAATCATTGGTTTAGTTTAAGACTATCTTTGAATTTTTAAACCTTTAATTGAACAATAGTGCATCCAAAAAACATTCATAATGCGTCCTATAATTTCGATGATCTTATATTAAATCAAAGTAAGTTAGCACGATTTGTTTTTACGAATGAACACGGAAATAAAACCATCGATTTTGCAAAGAGTGATGCAGTATTCTATTTAAATAAAGCCATCCTTTTAACGCATTACAACATAACAGACTGGAGAATACCAAAAGGATACCTGTGTCCTCCTATTCCTGGTCGAGCAGATTATATTCATCATGTTGCTGATCTGTTTGAAGGCACCAATAAATCATTAAAAGGATTGGATGTTGGTGTAGGTGCCAATTGCATTTATCCTATTTTAGGATCGCAGATC
Source organism: uncultured Flavobacteriaceae bacterium (assembly GCA_964440415.1). GTDB lineage: Bacteria > Bacteroidota > Bacteroidia > Flavobacteriales > Flavobacteriaceae > Site-B1. The sequence goes on along the minus strand of CAYTSL010000380.1, from coordinate 613 downwards.
TATAATTGGAATATGGTAGGTTGTGATATTAGTTTAGAAGCTGTTTCTGCGGCGAAACATAATGTGAGTTTAACCGAAGGGCTGAATAAGAAGATAGAAATAAGACATCAGGATAACAATGCCAATATATTTGAAGGCATTATTAAAGCTGATGAACACTTCGATTTTACCATGTGCAATCCTCCTTTTCATACCTCTGAAGCCGAAGCCACAAAAAGCACCAGATTAAAACTGAAAAATCTTAAAAAAGAAGGTCATTCCGGATTGAATTTTGGAGGTCAGGCCAACGAGCTTTGGTGCAATGGTGGAGAAGCACTGTTTATTAAGCGCATGATAAAACAAAGTGTTGCATTTAAATTACAAGTAGGTTGGTTTACAACCTTGGTTTCCAAAAAAGAAAATCTACCAAAGATCTTTAAGCAATTAGATAAACTTAAGGCAACACATCAAACCATTAATATGTCACAGGGAAATAAACAAAGTCGCCTTGTGGCCTGGAGTTTTTAAGGTTTTAATTCTTAACAATGTGTGGTATTTAAAAACCCAGCATCGACTTTATTATAAACCTAAACTTTTTATATATGCTTCGTTATTAGTCGGTCTTCCTATAAAC
>CAYTSL010000379.1:0-2263 GCA_964440415.1 uncultured Flavobacteriaceae bacterium | reverse complement strand
CAAAACAGATTTGGTCAATTTTATTTAAAGCATAAAGATTATAATAATGCCATTAAGTATTTTGAATATGGTATTTCAACCTACCCAGAAGCTTCGGAATTAAAAAACATGTATGACGGATTGAGTAATGCTTACCAAGGAAATGGAAACGATGCAAAAGCAAAAGAAGTTCGAGCAAAAACGGTGAAATTGAATTAAAGGTTATTTTATTACCCTCTTTGTACTTTGACAGTCATCATTTCATATTTAATAAATAAGAGTGTAGTGGGCCAACACTTTTCATGTGACGATGTAGGAGGGAAGCTTAATAGGTGTAATATCATATATAAAATTGATAATCAATTATTTAACACATTTTATTTAAAACCAACGCTAATTTAGTGTACATTTGTGGCGTTAAATATTTAGACAGCTTTCTTTTTTAATTTCTTACAATTTTAATCAATCCTTTGCTTTCTTCTTTTTTTAATAGACCTGCATTCGTCTCAATAGTCAAATGCATCACAAAGCCTAAATACAATGTTAAATAGGTTAAGAATAAGTATTGTATATTAAAATGATCGCAAGATTATAATTAAAAATAAAGAATGATGATAAAAAAATTTATAAATAAATTAATGAATATTAATAAAGCAACTATTATGAAAGAAGGTACAGTGAAATTTTTCAATAACGCCAAAGGATTTGGTTTTATTCAGGTTAAAGACTCAGAAGAAGAAATATTTGTTCATACTTCAAATCTTATTGATCAAATAAAAGAAAATGATGTAGTAACATTTGATGTTGAAAAAGGAGATAAGGGTTTAAGTGCTATAAAAGTAAGTTTAGTATAAAAACAGTATTTAATAAGCGAAAAAAACCATCTTAATAGATGGTTTTTTTTGTTTTATATCAGAACTAAACAGTAATGCGTTCTCGTATTGTAGTATTGTAGATGAGTTTGTAAAGCTCGCCTGCCGGCGAGGCAGGTTTAAAGTAGGTTAAGGTTCAAAGTTCCGAGTTTGGTGTTTGGGGTTTGGGGCAGTATATATAGTTTAAAGTTTCTAAAGTTGAAAGTTGTAAAGCCCGCCTATCGGCGAAGCAGGTTTTGGGCCTGCCTGCCGCAGGCAGGTTTGGGGTTTCACCATAAAAATGGTCAACACTAATAAGGGAAGTTCAGAACCTCAGAATTTGAGAATTTGAGAATTTGAGAATTTAAAAATGGATAAGAGTCGGCAGGTCGAAGTGTTCTGCTAAGCGATAATCATTGTTTGTATCGTATTTGGCCTATTTTATTTTCGTCTTGCATCCTAATAATTTTATGAAGAATGAAGGTAGTCGCCGCGCCTGTCCGACCAGTGGCGGAAAGTGAAACGGCTCAGGCTGCGGCGGAGAAAATATGGAGGTAAAGCTACAGAGAATTAAAAGCAGTCTTGAATTCCTGCCGGCCGGCCAGGCGGGTTTGTCTCTTTTGCATCAAGGCAAAAGGAGAAGAAAAAGATACAGAGAATTATTAATGATGTATTATTGAAGCATTGTAGGATGAGTTTATAAAATTTAAAGTTATTCAGACATTGATGCGTTCTCGCATTTCATCATTGTATCATTACATCAATGAATCATTATATCTGAATTTAAAAAATATGAAAGACGATAACAAATTAGAATTACTTAAGACGAGTTGGGAATTACATGATCAAATAGAAACAGCTTACTTAAATCATCCGGCAAAACAAGGAGAAAGTGAATGGCTAGAAAAGCAAAGACTTCTTCTTTCAGATATGGCATTGCATCTACTTCAAACGTCAATGAAACCAGGCGAAATTAAGCTGGAAAGACTTCGTGATAACCTTCATGCTATTCTTACAATTTCGGACCAGTTTTTACCAGATGCAGGCCTAAAAAAAGTAACAGAAAAATTATACTAGTAGTAATTAAATTATTATTTCAAATAAGTTTCTTAAGGCCTTATAAAATTTTAGTTCATTGCTTATTTATTGTTTGAATAGGAATTCATGAATCTCACAAGCTCGATTTGACTAAAACTATTCAAGGAATTGTCATTGCAGCATTGTAGTATTGAAGCATTACATCATTAAATCAATGAATCACTATATCATTATATCAGTGAGCAAATGTGTGTAATGCTATTTTATTTTAAGACGCTTAAGTCTAGTTCAAAAGTTTATTAATATTGGCTTTATATAATTTGCCAATAGGAATCGTATGATCTCCAATATGAATTCTATTCCCTTCTATACTTTTAATATGCCTAGTTGCAACG
>CAYTSL010000378.1:0-2268 GCA_964440415.1 uncultured Flavobacteriaceae bacterium | reverse complement strand
TGGAGTTATTTAAGTACTTGTTGGATATTTCTTCTAGAATTTTGCTATGATTAATGCAAAAAAACGAAGACTTTGCTTTGTTTTTATTATAAAATGGCACTTCTAATAAAAATTAATTAAATATACTCTGTTATCATTAAGAATATGATAAATCGCATGTATTTTGTTGAATATTTTTTGCTTATTGTTAAAAACATATTTTATATATAGTTGATAATCAGATAAATAAAAAATAATGTTAGTTAAATTGTTAATAAGTATTAGTTTTTTCTTTCATAAGAGTAAAAAATGTATTTATTTTGCTCTTTCAATCAATAATAAAACTTATTAAACTTATTAAATTATGAAAAAATTACTATTAATTGCTGCAGTTGCAGTATTTGGATTTACAAGCGTAAATGCTCAAGAAGTTTCTTTTGGAGCAAAAGCCGGTCTTAACTTCGCTTCCGTAGGAGGAGGAGATGAGGAAAACTTTCCTAAAAATACAGGAAAAACAGCATTTAATGTTGGAGCAGTCGCCAAAATTGGTATTTCAGAAAAATTTGCTGTTCAGCCAGAGCTAGTCTATTCTTCTCAGGGATTCAAATTTTCTACTGGACTTGCAGATGATGATGCAAATGCAAAGTTAGATTACATTAACATACCCGTATTGGCTGATTTTACAGTAGGGTCAGGATTTAGCTTACAAGCAGGGCCTCAAGTTGGTTTCGTTATCACTCACAAAATAGATGTTGATAACGTAGGGGAAACAGAATTAGACGACGTGGGTACTGATTTTAGTATTGCATTAGGTGCTCAATATGAACTTGATTCAGGCTTGTTTTTTCAAGCACGTTACACATTAGGTATGGCTGATATAACTCCAGATGTTGACATACAAAATAATGTTATATCTTTTTCAGTTGGATATTTTTTCTTGTAAAAAGACAATCACTTATTAAAAAAGGGAAGCCAATGGCTTCCCTTTTTTTGTGCTAATTTTTTTGATACATTTACATTAACAGCAAACTGAAATATAATAGGAAATTAACCTAATGAAAATGATTTTAAAAATTGTAGAAAAAACAGAACGAGTTATTATCATAACTCTACTTTTTGGCTTATTACTTATAGTAGCATATACAACTATTGTGTTTTTATCACTGTTGCTCGGAGGCATACTCTCGGCCATCCAAGACTCTTTTTCGGAAAATAATATTATGAAACATCTTCACGGAATATTTGGTGGTTTCCTCTCAGTTCTAATCGGAATTGAACTTTTACACACGATTAAAATGTATCTAAAGGAAGACGTCGTGCATGTAGAAATTGTTTTACTAGTAGCTTTAATAGGGATTTCAAGACACGTCATTGATTTGGATTATAAACATTTGGAAGCAAATACTATTTTTGGAATTGCCGCACTGATTATAGCTCTTTCAGTTGGTTATTTCCTAATAAAAAAAGCAGGTTATAAACTAACAAAAAAGAAGAAACAGTAAAACTGTCAGCTGCTAACAACGTAAATAATTTATTGCTAGTTCTAGCTTACTTACGAAAATTCCGCTGGAATTTTCTATCTGTGATTTGTTTGCTAAATTAGTTGCTTAAACACGCAACAAACCATATACCAAACGTTATGAAAAAAATTATCATCATTAATGGTCCTAATTTAAACTTACTTGGAAAAAGAGAACCACAAGTTTATGGTAGCTTGTCGTTTTCAGAGTTTTTAGAAACTATTAGAGATAAATATTCCAATGTAGAATTAGATTATTATCAGTCTAATATTGAAGGTGAATTGATTGATAAACTACAAGAGGTTGGTTTTAGTTATGATGGAATTATATTAAATGCTGCTGCGTATACTCATACTTCTGTTGGGATAAGAGATGCGATTCAAGCTATTGAAACTCCAGTTGTTGAAGTGCATATTTCAAACACATATTCTAGAGAGGAGTTTAGACATTTCTCTTATATTTCTCCTGTTGCAAAAGGAGTCATAGTGGGTTTTGGTTTACAAAGTTATGAGTTAGCCATACAAAGTTTTTTATAAGTTAGTTCCCTTTTTTTATTTGAGAATTTTTAGAGAACATTAACTTTCGTTTTTGTTTTATTTATAATTCCGTTGTGAGAATTTTAAGAAGAGCTAGACATAAATTTGTTTTATAATAATCAATAAAATTAAATCTATTATGAAAAAATTACTTTTTTGCTTCGCTATTGCAGTATTCGGAATAGCAAATTTAAATGCTCAAGACATTGAGTTTGGTGTTAAAGGAGGTCTTA
>CAYTSL010000377.1:0-2285 GCA_964440415.1 uncultured Flavobacteriaceae bacterium | reverse complement strand
CCAGAAAATCAGTATTTTCCAGCGGCTTGCTCGGATCTTGATTCTCCAACTGCGCCACCATAGGTACAGATGGCTTGGTTGGTAATATGATTGTGAACATAATTCCAGGTGATGGGACAGGTCCTATTGTGACTTCAGGTGATTTCATTCAAACTTATACCAAAATTGGTACAGATGAAATGTTAAATACCTTAAGTACTACTAACGAAAATGCTGCACTTTTAACAGCAAAATTACTTAAAGTTGCAGATGCCATGGCTGATGATAAAGGTACTTTAGGAATGTTAATTAATGATACTATAGTTGCTTCAGATTTAAAACAAACCGTTAAGCAATTAAAAATCACAAGTATTGAAGCTTCTAAAGCCATGAAGGAATTGAATGCTATCATTTCTTCATTGGATATAGAAAACAGTGTTGCTGGAACTTTATTAAACGACTCAATTCAATCTAAAAAAGTTGAATCCCTTATTGCAAATTTAGAATCTAGTAGTTTGGAAATCAATGACGTAATCAAAAATATAAATGAAACCATAATTGAGTTCAAAGAAGGTGAAGGCGCTTTAAACTACTTATCGCAAGACAAAGAATTTGTCGAACAGATTGAGGAAACTATGAAAAACATTAACGCTGGTACCATGAAATTCAATGAAAACATGGAAGCCTTAAAACATAACTTCCTTACTCGAGGTTATTTTAGAAAATTGGAAAGGCAAAAAGCAAAAAAATTAAAAAAAACTAGTACTAATAAGTAACCTTATTTAGAGCAGGCTGGAAACGTTAATTTTATTTTAAAATGATAAGCTTATGACTTAAATCATTGTTTTTTGTTATTTGATTTTCCAACTTATAGTCATCATCAAAAAACATATTTATGAGCTATTTAACTAAAAATATTATTCCAGGAGATTTTGGAAAAGTTTTCGTTACTGATGCTAAAAAAGAAAAAGATCTCGATAAAATTCAAAAAGCCATCTTAAAAATTTCAGGTATACAAGATGTCATTGTAGACAAAAGTATATTCCCTGTGGAAATTATTATTCATTCGAGATCTGTAGTTAGTGTAGAAACCGTCGAAAATGAAGTAATACGCTTTGGATTTCATGCTATTCCAAAAGGTGTATTTGAAGTGTAAAATGAGATTCAGTTTTTAACAAAAATTGTTTAATCTAATCTTTTTGGTTTAGAATTTAACACATCCTAAAGTTTTACTTTTTCCGCCATCTAGCTAGTCTTGGAATGTTTCTCGTAAATAACCAAGCTACAAAACTAGATGATCCCATTTCTTTCATTTTTTCTACACAAAAGGTTTGCATTTCTTTTGCCGTTCCTTTAAAAGTGAATTCACCATCTACATAACAATAGCTGCAATAATTACTATTTTTAGAACCATCCTTATTAATTCCACCATGATTCGGATCCTTTTTCATTGGCATACCACAACTCTGACAAAATTTACTTACTACTAAAGTTTCCATAATTTTAAACTTATTTCTTAATGTTGACATTTAAGATTGCTAAATTATTTATTTGTACCAACAGAAAGTGAAGCCATTCCATCTCCTCCCATAATAACAACAAACAAGTCACCTTTTTCGCCAGTAACATGTGCATTGGCTCCTCCCATTGTTATACTGCTAACTTTAAATCCGTTCTCTTTCAGTTTTGCTTCGTATTCATTTAGTGCTTTGTCATCTACTTCTTCAAAAAGTAACGTCCAGTTTTTGCCTTCCTTAACTACTTGAGTAGAAACATTTACAATTTTACCATCTTTAAATTCTGGAACGTCATTTGGAATTGCATCTGGCCAACTATTTGCTGTTGCATCAGACGTAAAAGTACCTTCATCTGTTTTAATAACGATTTTTTCATCATCCATATCTACATTTGCATTATTTCCAATGGCCGTTTCCATAATTTTTTCGTGAGCTTTTTCTGCTGATTTTTTACAGGAACTCAACAAGGTCATAAGTAAAAGAGCAAACAGAGTTAAGATTAACAATACTACTTGCTTAAGCTTAATTGCAATAAAAGTTTTCATTTTAAATATTTTTGAATTGATTAATAGCCTTTTTAATATTTCGTATTCTACTAATTAGTAAAACTTTAATAGAATCCTGCCTGGATTATCAGTTTTGATAACCCTTTAAAATAAATTTACATGAATAGTTTTGGACTTAACTAATAAATTTAATATCTCTAATAACTTTAAACAATGACAACTATCAGTAAATCACAAGCAACCGGTGTTTGACAACCTGGTACAACGACAGTTTGACGTACCG
>CAYTSL010000376.1:0-2287 GCA_964440415.1 uncultured Flavobacteriaceae bacterium | reverse complement strand
GTTTATGTTCAGACCTCGAAAAGGCGTTCTAATTATACTGGCATTTTTCGCTATTTACGTTATTTGGGGATCTACTTATATGTTAAATAAAATTGCTGTTTCAGAGCTTCCCCCATTCAAATTAGCATCCATTCGTTTTGTAACAGCTGGATTACTAATTTTTGTTATAGCCAGGTTAATGGGGACTAGCATTGCTATAACTAAGAGACAGTTATTGAATACAGCCATTGCCGGATTTTTATTTCTCACTTTTGGTAATGGAGTAGTGGTTTGGGCTTTAAAATACGTAGATAGTGGTTTTGCCGCTTTAGAAATATCTGCTCAACCTTTACTGGTTTTAATACTAATGCGAATTCTTCAAGGTAAAAAGATTCAAACCATGTCAGTTATTGGAGTTATTTTAGGCGTTGTTGGAATTTATTTATTAATAAGTCAAAAAGAATTATTAAATAGGGAAAATAGTGTTTTGGGTATCATTATGATATTTGCATGCATGGTAAGTTGGGGCTATGGAAGTTTATTTGTTGGCAAAGCTGAATTACCAAATAATTATTTTGTGAATACTGGATATCAAATGGTGACAGGAGGTTTTATGTTATTTTTGGCGAGTATGATTTTTGGTGAAACCTGGACTTCGCCAATAGACTGGAGCAGTGAAGTACAATGGTCTATGCTTATTTTAATAATATTTGGAGGTATAGTTGCGTTCACATCCTTTAATTTTTTATTAAAAGTAGTTTCACCAGAAAAAGTAGTTACTTCTACCTATGTTAACCCAATTATTGCTCTAATACTAGGATGGTACTTTTTAGACGAAAAAATTTCATTTCAATCAATAATTGCAGCTATAATATTACTTACAGGTGTTTATTTTATTAATACGAAAAGAAAATCACTTCGGTTTTCTCGGTTTAAGATCTAGTGGCAGTGATGCTTTCTATCCTAAATAATTTGATTCTTTTGCCCTCCTTATGATTTCACGGTATTAGTACTCTATTAGAATTTTTTTATATTGCATACTAATCAACTAAACAAACTAATTATGTCTGACCAACCAAAACCAAGAAAAAGCTTCTTTGAACACATTCAATCTATTTTTATGCTAATGACACCTGTTTTAGTGGCTTTCCTCGGGTATTTCTTTAATAATAAGGTGGATGAAATTCAAAACAAAATTGATAATGTGGAAGCTATGATTCCATTTATGAACATGCTTTTGGATAATGATGATGATACTAAAAATATAATGGGAGCCTATGGGATTTATATGCTTAAGCAAGGTCAAGATTCTAAAATTGCGGCCAGAATGATTGCGGCAACTCAAAAAAGCCATCTTGCTGATGTTTTAAGAGATATAGGAAAAGATGACGATTCTGTTCGAAAAGTACTGGATGACCTGTATGAAAATCCATTAGGAATTACTCCTGAAGAATATTCTGCATTGGACGATAGCATTAAAACTACATTGGATTTAACGCCACTTCAGAAATATGCTTTAGAAGTTAAGCATGATATCGATTTAAGTAGTTTAAGAAAAGAAGCCTCTGAAGAAACTGTTGAAAGTAAAGAGGAAAATGTGAGAAAAGAAGAGCCTTCTGAGGTGAAATATACTGCTGATGGTTGGATATATTTAGGTAATAAAAATACTGGATTAATTGTAAACACACCAGATAATATTAGTATACAAACCGTTACTGACATGGTTATCTATAAACACATCCGGTTGCACTAAATGAAATATTTCAGCAAACGTTTTGGCATTTTTGGTATCGGACTTTATAAAATCTCGGTTTAAATCGTAATTACGTGCATTCCCTCTAAAGCCATATGCTTTTGGTCCGTTTTGATTGGTTCGTGTTCCTGAATTTCGGTTTAAGCTTCCACCGACATTATAAATAGGGATGGTCACAATAATGGTGTGTTTTGGTGTTTTAATTTTGCCTTCAGCGAGATCTCTGTAAAGCATCATCGTGGCATCAATGCCATCAGATTCACCAGGATGTATGCCATTGTTGATCAAGAGAATTCTATTATTGGTTCTTAGTTTTTTAAAATCATCACCAGATTTATTCATATTTAAAGTGACGAGATGTAATGGTTTTCCTGAATCGGTCTCACCAATGGCTTGAATAGAAATTTCATCATAACGATCTGCTAAATCTTCATAATATGTAATAGTCTCATGGTAGGTCGCTGTTTCTAAGCCGTTACTTTTCTCAAATACAGTGGTGAAATTAATTGATGATTTGCCTTTTGTTGCATCTGATTGTTCAGTTTTATCAGAACA
>CAYTSL010000375.1:0-2289 GCA_964440415.1 uncultured Flavobacteriaceae bacterium | reverse complement strand
TATGAATAATCACTTGTTAATTATTGATGCAGCTAACATTGTAGATTTTACCAACGGTAGAATCAGTGGTAATACTATTATAAACTCATCCAAATATTTAAAAGAATTATCAAATATTTTTGAAGATCAACAGTCTTTTAAAAATTTAGATCCAAATAAAATAATTTATGAAGTACAAGCATTATTACCAGTTGATGAAGGTGTTGAAGGAGGTCTATTTTATGGAAAAACAATTATATACCCAGGGAAAGTTGGTAATGAGTATTATATGACTAAAGGGCATTTTCACCAAAAAAGGGATAGAGCTGAGTTTTATTGGGGAATTGAAGGAGAAGGCTTTCTGTTATTAATGGATGAAAATAAAAACACATGGGCAGAAAAAATGTATCCTGGGAGTCTTCATTATATAGATGGTTATACTGGACATAGAACTGTTAATACTGGTGATGATAATTTATCTTTTGGAGCATGCTGGCCCTCTGATGCTGGACATAATTATCAAGATATTATGGATAATGGGTTTTCTGCCAGAGTAAAGGAAATTGATGGTAAACCACAATTAATTTCAACAAAATAATATATAGTAATGGTTATTTCAATTGACATAGGAGGAACATTTGTAAAAATTGGATTGGTAAAAGACGCAAAAATCTTAGTTAAGACTTCAATTGAATCTCGTCCCAAAGAAAAGTTTCAACAAACTATAACCGAAATTGAAAAGGCTATAAACAAATTATTAGAAGAGAATTCATTTTCACAAGATGACCTTGAAGGTATTGGAGTTGGTTTTCCTGGATTGGTAGATTCTATTGCAATGAAGGTGCTTTCTACCAACAAAAAATACGATGACGCTGTAGATTTTGATTTCGAAAAATGGGGAAAAAACAAATTTGATGTTCCGTTGTTTTTAGAGAATGATGCTCGCATTGCACTTTTAGGTGAATGGCAGTATGGCGCTGGAAAGGGAATTGATAATATTGTAATGATAACTTTAGGTACAGGTGTTGGAAGTGCCACTATCATAAATGGGAAACTACTAATAGGAAAACATTTTCAGGCAGGAAATTTAGGTGGCCATTCTACTATAAAAATTAATGGAGCTACTTGTACATGTGGCAATTTAGGCTGTGTAGAAGCTGAGGCATCTACATGGAGAGTAGCTGAACTTCTTAAAGCAGATTCAAGATATGCTGAAAGTATGATTGAAGGAGAAACATTAGATTTTAAATCCGTCTTTAAATTTGCTGAAAAGGGTGGTGAATTAAGTTTAGAAGTGAGAAATCAATGTCTTGAAGTATGGGCTGCAGGAATAATAAACCAAATTCATGCCTTTGACCCAGAGTTAGTCATTATTGGTGGCGGTATTATGAAAAGTGCCGATGTCATTATTCCATTTATTAAAAATAAAGTTAAAAAACATGCTTGGACACCTTGGGGAGAAGTTCAAATAATACAATCTAAAATTCCAAACAGGTCAGCATTATTAGGAGGTTATTATCTAGTGAAAAAAAGTTTAAAAAAAATAAATGAGCAGTACATTCAATAAATACCCTTCAATTAAAATGGCATCAAAATATGATTGCTATTCTAATTGGGATAATATTTGTAATCAGATTTCTGAAGATTTAAATAAAATTCAAAAAACAAAAAAAGTTGTTGTTGTTGAATTTTACCATGGTGTTGATGAAAGTGAATTCAATAAGGAATTCATCACTCGCTTAAACCCTAGTCTAAATATTGACGCTAAAAATGCCTTGTGGCCAGAAGAAGAAATAAAAAAAATGGTGTTTCCAGATGTTACAGAAGACCGTATTTTTGGATATATGAGTAGATTGAAATTGGATGATTTCTTTGATATAAAAAAAATACAACAATTAAATACTGAAATAAAAAACACCGAGAGTGGTGTAATTCTTATCTCTGGAATAGGCGCCTCTATTGTTTGTAAAGACTGGGATATATTGATTTATGCCGATATGGCCCGTTGGGAAATTCAATTACGAATGCGACGTCAGGAAGTGGATAATTTAGGATTAAAAAATAGATTTGTAGAATATAGTTTTCTATACAAACAAGGGTTTTTTGTTGATTGGCGTGCTTGTGATAGACACAAAAAGAAAATTATGGAACAGTGGGACTATATACTAGATTCGAATGTTTCGATGCAACCAAAAATGATTGCTGGAAAAACTTATTTGGAAGGGCTTTCACTGACAAATAAACAACCATTTAGTGTAGTTCCCTTTTTTGATCCTGGCATTTGGGGAGGGCAATGGATGAAAGAGGTTT
>CAYTSL010000374.1:0-2305 GCA_964440415.1 uncultured Flavobacteriaceae bacterium | reverse complement strand
CAGCTAAACGGTCGGTTACATAATCGCCCTCATCGAGTCCCGGAATCTTTTCAGGGTTACGAAAACCCCTTCTCCCAAGATTTGAATTAACAGAATGCGGTTCATGAACGTCAAAACCATGTTCTGTCGGATTGGTCTTTCCTCCAAGGTGCCATTTCCCAAACAAGGCGGTGGCATAGCCTGCTTCTTTCAACACTTCAGCAAGGGTCGTTTCTTCAGGATCCAGACTCAGGGCTTTCTCAGGATTCAATAAGACCTGGTAGGGACGATTCCCTCTGCCATTGAGCCAATCGGTAAGATTGAGCGTTGCCGGATATTTTCCCGTCAGGATGCTCGCTCTCGTCGGCGAGCACACGTGGCAGGCGGCATAGCCGTCAGTGAACCGGACTCCCTCCGCCGCGAGTTGATCGATGTTCGGTGTGTCGTAAAACGTGCTGCCATTACAGCCGACGTCAGACCAACCCAGATCATCAACGAGGAAAAAGACGATGTTCGGAGGGCGCTGTTCTGCCTGTGCGCCAGTGAGAGAATTAGCGATCAGGATCGCCGCAGCTAAGATTAACTTGAAGGATTTCATGCAGTGTTGCCTTTTTAGAATGGGGAGTTAACCACATGTTCCCAGACAAATAGTAGAGATCCTTTGTGGCAAAAGGGGGAAATCAGCCACTTCATTCGCCTGTCGGCGGTTCGGAAAATCCCCGGCCTGGTTCAAGCAAAATCATTCGGGTCAGCCCTCGCAAAATTACATTTGCCGATTGATCACCTCCTAGGCGGAAGGCTACGGGTGAGCCGCAGTTTCCAAGAGGGCTTTGGGGCTGTTCTTTGCGATTTGCAAGAGTCGCACCGCTGCGCCGGAAGGAGATCGGAGACCACGCTCCCAAGAAATTACGGTGGCCTTGGGAACGTTTAAAAGATCTGCGAATACAGACTGGCTGACATTCATCTGCTTGCGGATTCCGGCGATTTCCTCACCGGAGAAGGCTTCCGCACGCTTGGTCAGCTGATGGGTGCGAGCGGTGATTTTCCCAGCGGCGTGATCCGCGCCTTGCTTCATGCTGGCGAGAAGATCGTCGAAACTGAAATCAGGGATTTTGTCGTTTTTTTGCATAAGTGGATTTGATTTGGTCGGCGAGAAGGCCGAGTTGGTTGCGTTGTGATTTGCTGAGGTTTGCGGTGTCGGATTTCTTGAAGAGCAGGAAGAGGTAGATGAGCTGATCTTCGGGTAGATACAGGTAGATGACCCTCGCTCCTCCGCTCTTTCCCCTCCCGGCCAGTGCCATGCGGGTTTTGCGCAAACCCCGGCAGCCAACGAGAAGATCGCCTCGCTCTGGATCCATGAGCAATTCATTCTGAAACACCCGGAAGTCCTCATCTCCGACATGTTCGGAGAGTTGGCGCGAAAACAGGGGAGTTTCAACGAAGGTGAACGTCACTAAAAAGTGATACAATGTATCTCAGTTTAGTCAAGCGTGATTGGCGGCCAATCTTATCCACTACACGACAATCATTCCACTGATTTCAGTATGCGCCTCCCTGCAATTCCTTGCTTTCAAAAGGAATTTGCAAATTTTTAATTAAATTTCGTTTGCGTTCATTGCGTTTGTTTCGTTTATTGCGTTTGTCATGGCGCATATAACTACGGGAAACGCAGCACAAACATCGGAACACGACCGTGAGCTACTGGAGAAACTGGAGGACGTCATCAATGGGGATGAACGACCCGTGCTTCTGGGGCGTGAAGGTGCCCATATCCAGTTCCCAGAGCCGCTGTTTCACGTTCTGACGAAAGCCGTGCGGATGATGGCCAGTGGCCAGGCAGTCATGCTGCTTTCGGAGAATGAGGAGTTCACTACCCAGGCGGCGGCGAACCATCTGGGTATGTCCCGCCCGCACCTGATCAAGCTGCTGGATCGCGATGAGATCGCTTTCCACTATGTTGGAACGCACCGCCGCATCTACCTGAAAAATCTGAAAGAGTTCGAGGTCAAGCGTGACCGCAGCCGTCGCCAATCCCTCGATACACTCGCCGACAAGGTAATTGAGGCAGGCTTGGACAGCGCCGACTACACTGGCTGATCATGTTGGCTGACTACAAAGTCTGTATCGACGCCTGCGTGCTGGCCAACTACTCGGTCAGCGACCTGCTCCTACGACTCGCCGAGAGGCCACGTATCTATACGCCCGTCTTGTCCAACATGATATTGGACGAAGTCCGTCGCACCCACGTCGAGAAGCTTGGCTGGGGTGAGGAGATGGCCGACTCATGGCAGGCGGCGATCCGTCAATCTTTCCCACGAAGGGGTCA
>CAYTSL010000373.1:0-2307 GCA_964440415.1 uncultured Flavobacteriaceae bacterium | reverse complement strand
CGGGCAATTTTGAGAGGAGATGTATTCTTGATTACGAGATTCACAGGATCGTCACCGATCATCACCGCGTGCCCTGTCGTTGCGTTCACTCCTCCGTCCGTTGAGGAAGAAGATTTTATTCCATCGGTCGTTCCGTCGGTCCAGGGCGAATACATATTACCGTCGCTCGCCCAAGATGGATAGAACGTGTCACCGACGCGGTAATCGCTATGGCGACCGGTGAAGCGGACACCCGTTAGTGACTTCGATGGCTCAAATGGACAATCGGCCGGAACTTCGGATTTCCAGACAAAACTCTTGCTGGCACCTGATGGCGAAGTGGCTTTCTCTGATTTGTTAGGAGAAGCATCGCCAGGGGCGGCTGTGACGTGGGCGGACAGCAAACAGAGCGATGCCGCCGATAGGATAGAGCGAGGATAATTCATGGTTTTTGTTTTTCGTGTAAATCTGTTAGCATGGTTCACTTACCACCTGAACCGTCAGTTTCTCTCCGGCCTTGAGCGTTAGGGGGATTCCGTCGATCAGGGCCTGTCCCGAGAACGTTTTCGTCTCTGGACCGATCCGTAATGAATACGTCCGTTCGGCATCAACGGTGTACCACTCGGGAAACTGGTTGATCCGGGGGTAGTCCAACGGCATCTTCATGATCGTCTTGTGGCGGGGCTGGTCAAAGTGGAGCTTGCCCTGCCAGGGCTGCTCGGTCGTCATTACAATGCAGAGCTCTTTGCCCTCAAGGACCGCGCCCAGTTTGGTGTCGAAGCGCCATGGCTGAATGGTTGTTCCCTGCTGTTTCCACAGGACCCACATGATCGCTGTCCGCGCATAATTCCCGTCCCCGTGCCAGCCTTCGATGACACCACTTTGCTTCTGGATGTCCAGCATACGGTTAATGTTGGCGTCGATCCACGCGGCCGTCCCGCCCACATCGGGTTCACGATTGTAAAGGTTGATCGCACCCTCTACAGAGTCGGCAATCCCGTCTGAGCCCCAGTCTTGCCACGGGTATTTCCAGTAATGCGGCTTCAGGTTCACCAGTGCCTTGCGTACGGCATCGCGGTACCGCTCGACTTTGTCCAGGAGGTAGACGGTGTAGAAACCATTGTAGTTGTAGCCCCAGTTGTCATGGATCAGCTCGCGGATGAGCTTGCCTGTTTTCAGGTCAACCGTCCGGTACATCAGCCCGTGCTCGTTGACGCCGACCCTGAGGATATCATCGAGCATGTCATGGATCGGTTTGCGGTAGGTGGCGACCTTTTCCTTGCGGGCAAAGTGGCAGGCTGCATACACCTCGGTCAGGCCCGAGATCAGTTCACAGCCATGGTCCCGGAGCTCGAGTTTGCCGGCGTGACGGGTGGGGTGGTGATCGCCCAGCAGATAGTAGTCGGCAATCCGGCAGGCCATGTCGAGGTACTCGGTTTTTCCTGTCCGGAAATACAGCCGGCTCAGCACCTGCATCATTTCACCGTTGACCTCGATGTTGTTGGTGGGGATCTTGCCGTACGGCGTGTCAAATGTGGGCTGTGCCAGTATGCTGTCCACGATTCGGAGCATGCGTGCCGACCAGGGCGTGTGGCCCATCCACTCCGTGATCGGCATGAGCCCGTCTTTGACGTATTCCGATCCATGGAAGATCAGCGTTGACAAGGCCTCCTTGTCCTTGTTGTGCCCCTTCGTGGTGAAGTTGTAGTCTGCCGGCAGCCCGTCGCACTGGGTGGCGACCTTCTCCTCCGTTCTTAGGATGTCCAGCATCCGGCCCTCGTAGAGCGGGCGATCCGTCAACGCGGACGTAAGCACCATGAACGAGTAGTTGTCCGCCCCCGAATCCTTCCCGTTCCAGAGGTTCTTGCCCTCGCCGAGATTCCGGGGAACCAGCCCGGTAACGGGATCAAAGTGTGGTATCCATCCATCGATGTATTTCCGACACCGGCGGAGGGCCTCTGCGGACTGGAGCCCGTGCAGTTCGGCGCGACGCTCCGCACTCAATCCGTCGGTCTGCAGCTCCTCGGCCCATTTCACCAACGACTCGGTCGGCGCCGGATCTGCAGGCGGTTGCGCTGCAACCCAGACCGTGACGGCATGGATCAGAACGATCACCGAAGAGAGAAACAAACGCGTCTTACTGCTGGGAATTTGCTTTTTGGGTAAGGTGTTCGGAAGGGCTGTCATGGGGAAGATAGGGGGTTGGCCTGTGATTGGCCGACTTTCCAAGTCGGCCTCGACCGCATCTTGACGAACTCTCCGTAGGTTTTCGATAATAAACTATCTTTTATTCTCTTTTTAATTCGGCTTCTCGGCAATCACTCCCAG
>CAYTSL010000372.1:0-2317 GCA_964440415.1 uncultured Flavobacteriaceae bacterium | reverse complement strand
AAAACAATATTCAGGGTATTATGTTACTCTTTTCCAATTTTACTAAGGCTTAACAGAAGTTTTGTGTTTTCATTAGTCAAGCTATCCTTATTGGTTTAGTAGCTGGTATTTTAGATCTAACTCTCGGCTATTCAATATCCGTAGTGATAGATAATCTGCCTTTTGAAACTGAAGCATTACCCACCTTTAAAACATTACCTGGCCACTATAATGGTTGGTATTATGTTATTGGAATCACATTTGCGATGATATGGACTTTGCCAAACGCACGGACAGAATAATTCAAATGGAAGATGGGCAAATAATAACTCAATAATTCGATTATTAAATAAGGTCTATGACAAATATCATATAAGTTTCTATAGGATGGAGGTAACTTTAATCAACATCGAAAATGTTTAATTCAAAAAGCAAGGACATGGAAAACTATAGAACCAGACCCAAAGGCAATTACATACAGAACACCGATTGGGAAGAATTATATGTTTTGACCAAACATTGGAAGTCAGATTTAACATTCTACAAACAAGACTTGCGTTTTCTGCATAAGCTATTGAATAAATATTTTATCTGGATTACAAAAAAAGAGAATCTGGCAGCCGTAAAAGCCATTGGCCAAAGTATTTTGAATGATAAGCAAACAGGAAAGGAATTAATAAGGAGGGTCGATGAACATCTTACCCATATCGCGCAAACCATTGATGACCCTTTTAAGCAGGATTCAAGGATTTTTCGTGATGAACATCAAGCACTTGAGGATGATATTGCCAAATTCTACAAAACCGTAAGGGAAAACAGAAAACAAGTGTTTTCAGTCACAGAACATATTGTAGATAGTGAAAGTTTGGAGCATTTACTTCAAGATTAGATTTTCAATATAGCGTTTGCAATTGTTTCAAAGCTAATACAGCAAGTCCTAATATGGCTGCATTTCTGGGCACATTGGACAGGCATACCATTACTTTGGCTTTTATAAGCTGCAAATAGATTCTCTAGATTATAAACTTAAAACTTTGGAAACCAATATTTCTCCAGTATCAGCAACTATACCTATTTTGGTAAATGTCCCTCCAATATCTATAGCTAGTACGGTATCATAATTTAAATTAAACACAATAATTAACGTTCATTTTCGGACTGATACAAATCATTCCAAATGCTCATTATACATGTTATTTTTATAATTCCCAAAAACCATATTATCATGAAAGCAATTGCCCAAATTGAAAAACTAAATTCCGACATGTGCAAAAAAATCATTCGTCGAAACCTTAGTAGGATAATGGATATAAGGATATTGGACATTGACCTTGAAAAAAAGACGTTATCGTTCGTATATGAAAGTATCGCTGCTATTGAAAAGGTGAAACGAGAACTTCGGTGTATTGGGTATCCTATAAATGAGCTTACTAAAAAAGAACCTCAAAACGAGTTGATGATTTAAAAAAAATATAGTCTTAATAAATAAAGCTCTTGCCATGGAAAAACCCAAAAACAAACTTTATCAAAATCTCGGCAAACTTTTTTATGCCGTGGCCATGGCAGACAAGAAAATCGAAGAAGAAGAAATAGCTGCGTTAAAAACTGACATTTTGCAAAGATGGTCTAACCTTGATGCTAAACTAAGTGGACTTGTTTTAGATGGTCATCAAGAAATTATAACAGTCTTTACCCAATTACATGACATAAAAGCAGAAAGTGATTCCTGTTTTATGGAGTTCCGTGAATTCTTTAATGAACATCTAAATCTATTCAATACAGCTTTAAGAAAACTCATTTGGGATACTGCACAAGCTGTCGCTTCTTCTTTTGCTAATAAAAACAAATCAGAATTAATTCTATTGGCAAAACTCAAGATGCTTCTTGAAACTTAACTTCAAATTTTAAAGGTAATAACCGGTAAATCGGCATGGTTGGCAATATCCTCACCTATACTTCCTTTAAAAAAGTGTGCCAATCCCTTTCTTCCGCGGGTAGGTAGCGCAATAATATTCGCATCTACAGTTTTTGCATAATTATAAATACCTTCTTCTATACTATAATCGTTCAATATAGTCACCTTTTGCTTATCGGGTACATTACTATGATGTGCTACACTCATAAACAGTTCTATTTGCTTATTTATCTCATCTGTACTTTTGAAGTATTGATTAGGACGATTCACAAAAACTAAATGCACATTGGCATCAAGCATATTAAAAAATTTAAGAGCCCTATTATAGGCTGTAATATTTTCCACTTCAAAATCACTGGCAAAAACGGCTTCCTTAATATCAAAATCTTCTCTTCGTTTTTTAATTACGAGAATGGGGGCCTC
>CAYTSL010000371.1:0-2332 GCA_964440415.1 uncultured Flavobacteriaceae bacterium | reverse complement strand
CCGCGGCTTGCGCCGACGCTGAGCTCAGCGCCGCGATGGCCGCCACGGTGGACAGGGCGGTGGTGATGTTTCGTTGTGATTTCATTGCTTTGATTGTTTCAAATTGTGCCTCACCTACTTCACAGGTTCCGGCTTCACTGGGTTGATTGTCTTGTCGAGTGCGGCTTGGCTTACACCGTAGTTGCGTACGATGTAGTTAAATTCTTGTCCGCCGGACGAGATGTTGTTGATCTTGCCTTCGGCATTGAAGTGGACCGTGATCGTTCCGTCTTCGTTGGGCTTCCAAGTGTAGCTGTTGATGTGGGAATTGCCTTCCAGCAGATAGCCGTTCAAGTCATAGATTGTGAACGAGGTGAAGAACTTGTTTCCTGGATCAGGGAAGGTCACTGCCAAAGGAGTGTCTCCGGGGAGGTTCTCCGAGGAATTGTAAGTGTTAGAGACGTTCACTTCCTCCACCATGCCACCCCAACCGGCCGCATTTGACCAGGTGCGATGCTCTTCGTTGACCGGCGTCTTGCCATCGCCGTAGGTAAAGGAGATCCCGGCTGCAATCATCTTCTTGTTGTACTCGGCAGTGAGCGCGTGCAACTGCTCCTGATTGTAGGCAGGCATCACATACGACTTGGGGCCATTGCCTTCCACTTTGAGCCCCTTTTGGGCCTCATAAGCTTCTTCGAAGGAAGCCTTGTCGTGGCGATCTTTCACCACCGTGCGGACGCCGACGAAGAGATACTCCGAGTCATCTTTCACTACGTAGGTTCCGGGCTCCGCGAAGAAAAACGGCGTGTAGCCATCCGTATCGAGAATCATGACCGACTGGTAGGTGCCCGACTCGGGGATCGTCACGCTCATCTCCCCGTCATTGTGGAAAATGCCGATACTGTAGAGGGTATCGAGATTCATGCGAATGGTCGGGGCATCGGGGCCGATCGGAGAAAGCTCCGTGCGCAGGAGCAGCTTGTTGTCCGAGCCCAGCTTGACCCAGTTGTCGAGGTTCCGGGCGGTCTCGGCTTGGTTGTAGTTTTCGAAGGTGACGTCGATCGACGCGCCGTCGGTCGTTTCAGCCTTCTTTTCTCCGCAGGAGATCAGTGCCATGGCGGGTAGGATGTAGAGTAGGTGTTTCATTGTATTTCTGGTTGGAATCTTGCGGAAGAGAAGCCCGGAGAGCGCGGATGGAGCCGCACTCTCCGGGATGGGTTAAATTGTTATTTTACGAGTTCGATCTCGCTGGGGCGCCAGGTCTTGTCGATAAAGGGTTCGAGAGGGCCATACATCCGGATAATGGTGAACCAGCTCTTTCCCGAGATGGTCTCGAGCCAGTTATTTTCATAACCTTTGGGGGCTTTGGGACCGAAATAGATGTCATAGGAACCATCGTCGTTCTTCTTGATTCCCTCAGTCTGGCTGCCGACATTCGGGAGCTTCTGGGTAGTCTGCAGCATGGAGCGCGTCTGGCTGTCATAGAGCGTGACCGCCCAGAAATCCTTGGCGGGTGGATTTGCAGGAAGATGCAGCTTGTAGGTCTCGCCCCCGTCGAAGGGCTTCCTTTTGGAATCCACGTAGGCGGCTGCGTAGTCGGAACCCACTCCGGGCACACTCACCGCCATCGCCGGGCTGATCCCAGTGTACGGATAGTGGAAGAAGACGCGCGCGTCGGAGTTCATGGTCTGCCCGTCCTCGCCATTGAAGAAGACGTTTCTTCCCGCAAAGCCCATGATCCACGAACTGTCGGTGTCTGGGTAGATCTGCGCTTCTTTCAGGGTTCCGTCGAACCTGGGATACCAGACGATGCTCCGGGCGGTGGCGTTGCCGATCGCGACCGCATCGATGAGGATCTTCTTCATGCGCGCGTCGGGCTTGAACTCCTTGCCCTTTTCGATCCCGATGGAGGCGAAGAGGCCACGTCGTTCCGCATCGATAAAGCCGTAGGGTTCGTACTGAATGACGGCGTTGAGTTCTTTATAAAAATTGAAATCGTTGGCGTGGACCGTATTCATGGACTTCCCGGAACCGCTGACGTATTCCATCGCGGGCTGCTTGTCCTTCTTGGCGAGTGGGTAGACCTTGAGGTTGCCCTTCACCAGTTTTTGCGCCTTATCGAGTCCATCTGCAATGGAGGCCCGCATCAACACCCAGTGCTTATAAGCCTTCGCCTTCATGACGAAATACCCCTCGGGAACGTCGCCTTCATATCCGGGCGGAAGAAGGAGGAATTTGCCGCCCTTGCCCTTATCGGGCCCACCGGGACCGATGTCTCCGACATGGCTGAAGGCGGCGTCATTGATCAAGCCAAGCATGCCGGGAGGCGCCTCGATCACGGTCGCCCCGTCGC
>CAYTSL010000370.1:0-2332 GCA_964440415.1 uncultured Flavobacteriaceae bacterium | reverse complement strand
TTGATTTACTACATGAAGAATATGGTGGTGTTGTACCTGAATTGGCATCTAGAGCTCATCAGAAAAATATTGTTCCAGTAGTAAATCAAGCCATTGTAAAAGCAGGAATTACTAAAGATAAACTCAATGCGATTGCATTTACTCGTGGTCCAGGTTTAATGGGATCACTTTTAGTTGGAACGTCCTTTGCGAAATCTTTGTCATTAGGATTAAGTATCCCTTTAATTGAAGTCAATCATATGCAAGCCCATATTTTGGCTCACTTTATTGAAGAAGAAGGATTCAGCAAACCTCCATTTCCTTTTTTGGCAATGACCATTTCTGGTGGACATACACAAATTGTGAAGGTTACCAATTATTTTGATATGGAAGTAATTGGTGAAACTATTGATGATGCTGTTGGTGAAGCGTATGATAAAAGCGGAAAGATTCTTGGTTTAGGCTATCCTGCTGGACCAGAAATAGACAAACGTGCTCAATTAGGTAACCCAAAAGCATATCCTTTTACTAAACCAAAAGTAGCTGGTTTAAATTTTAGCTTTTCTGGATTAAAAACAGCTATTCTGTATTTTATTCAACGAGAAGTTAAGGCGAATCCAAAGTTCATTGAGGAAAACCTAAATGATATCTGTGCTTCAATACAATACACAATAGTCAACATTCTAATTGATAAACTAAAATTGGCGAGTAAAGAAACTGGAATAACTCACATTGCCATTGGTGGTGGAGTTTCAGCCAATTCTGGTATACGTCAAGCTTTAAAAGATGGAGAAAAGCAGTTTGGTTGGACAACTTACGTTCCTAAATTCGAGTTTACTACTGATAATGCCGCAATGATAGCTATTGTGGGCTATTTAAAGTATTTAGAAGAAGATTTTGCAAAACAAGATGTGACCGCTTCTGCAAGATTAAAGATTTAAAAATGACTTATTTCAGAATATTATGGTCAAATTTCTTTAAACTCAATTGGCAATTTGGCTTATTTCTAATTCTTCTATTTGGTATACCAAGATTTATAATTGTATTAAACGCAAACAAAACTGGTAACTACAATTTTACATCAATAATTTTTGTGGTTATGATTGGTTTACCTTTTGTACTTCTAACAAAAAAAGGAAGGCAATTTGTTGCTATAATTAGAAGCAAATCTCAATGGTTGTTATATTCGTTTCTTTTAGGTGTAGTTTCTTGCATTGTTGTTTTTTTAATTGGGGAATTTCTATATCAAGACACTCCAAGTAACTGGTTTGTATACATATCTAAATCATTTAGTGCAGTAAAAACTGGACTAACAGATGACAATAAATTCGTTTACTTTTTGATTTTTGGAGCTGTAAGTATGATCTTCAGTCCGTTTGGAGAAGAGTTTTTATATCGTGGAATCATTCATAAAAGTTTTGCAAATAAATTTGGTGACAACAAAGCTTCTATAATTGATAGTTCAGCTTTTGCTTTAACACATTTAGCGCATTTTGGAATTATTTATTCAAATAATACATGGAAGTTTATATTAATTCCTGCACTACTTTGGGTTATTATAATTTACTTTACAGGAAGATTGTTTCATTTTTGTAAGGCTAAAACCAATTCAATTTATGGAGCGGTTATTTGTCATGCGGGATTTAATCTAACCATGATCTATTTTATTTTTTATCATATTTTTTAATTAATGGCTTTTAATCAACAACTAGCAAACAGAATTAGGGAACAACTCAAAATGTTTCCAGAATTGTTTACCGAAAAACGAATGTTTGGTGGCGTCACATTTCTTTACCAAGGAAAAATGACTATAGGAATTGTTAAAGAAGATTTAGCAGTTAGAATTGTTGCTGAAAAAATGGAAACCGAATTAGCCAAAGATAATGTGAGACCAATGGATTTTACCAAACGACCAATGAAAGAGTTTGTATATGTCTCTCAAGAAGCTATTAAAACTGAAATCGAGTTGTTACATTTTATTGAATTAGGTTTAGAACATGCAAAATGCAAGCTGTAATTATGCAATTATTCTACAATCCTAATATAACCGAAACCACAGATCAATTTTCTTTCAATAAAGAAGAAAGTAAACATATTACAAAGGTTCTGCGTAAAAAGGAAGGCGATATTCTTCATATCACCAATGGTAAGGGCTGGTAAAAGAACGTATTTTTTTGATGTAAAATCTACCCGGTCAGAAGAACATTATTTGACCATAACTGAAAGTAAGCGGAGGTTTAATAATGACAACGGTAAATTCTTTTATGAGAAGCACAAGTTATTTCTTTATAAAGAAGATTTTGAAAAATTTGCTAACGGATTGAACGCAGCTATTGAATTTATGGTCAAATAA
>CAYTSL010000369.1:0-2337 GCA_964440415.1 uncultured Flavobacteriaceae bacterium | reverse complement strand
GGCATTCCAAAAAAAATACCTTTTAACGTTTGTTGTAAACAATAAAAGGATAAAACAACTTAAGTTATTATATGTAAGATACTAAATTTTAGATTTACTTTTAAATTCAATAACAAATAGCATGAAGTATATCAGTAATTTCAGCAAATAACTTGATGTCAATTTGTGACTGCAAAATTAAGGAAACAAAAGTTTAAGATTTTTAAGATTCTAAATTGGCAGAATTAAATCATTGGAGGTTTATTGAAAATAATTCTAATAAAGGGTGAGATTATATTTTTTTGGTATTTTTTCTAATTCTATTTAATCTAATGGAATACCTAATTTGGTTAATACAGTATCTGTTAGATCATAATTAGAATCTAAATATGCTAATCCACTATTACTAACGGTAAGTATTTGTGTATACCCTTCTGCTTTGGCAACTTCTTCTAGTGCTGTTCCTATTTTATTATATAATGGTTGTAATAATCTATTCTGTTCTAAAGGCAACAATTTTGATGCATTTTGACGAAATTTTGTTATATCATTTTCTAAAGCAATGATTTCGTCCTGCTTTAATTTTTTCATAGGATCTGTCATTTCAGCAACGCCTTCTTGATAACTTTTTATTTTAGCTTGATAATCTTCTGCTTTTATTTGTAACTCCTTATCAAATTTCGCATTATAAGCCTTCAGATCTTCTTGTACTTTTGTTAATTCAGGCATTTTACCTAGAATAAATTCCGTGTCAATGGTTCCTACTTTAGACTGTGCTACTACCTCTAAACTAATTAATAGTAATAAAATTGGGAAAAGTACTTTTTTAATCATTTTTTTGAAAAGTTTTTACAAATATAGGCATATAACTATTTATTACAATTTTAAAATTCTGAATTTGTGACAATAAAATTAACTAAACAAGAGCTTAAAGACTTTCTGGATTCTAAAGTTGCTCAATACAACCATCCTAGGTTTATTGAAAGTGATCCCATTCAAATTCCACATCAATTCAATAAAAAGGAAGACATTGAAATCGCTGGTTTTTTAACAGCAACAATTGCCTGGGGAAACCGGAAAAGTATAATCAATAATGCCAATAAACTCATGAATTTGTTAGATAATTCTCCTTATGACTTTGTAATGGGTCATAAAGATTCAGATCTGGAACGATTAATACCTTTTGTTCATAGGACTTTTAATGGTCGGGACTGCATTCAATTTATAAAGAGTTTACAACATATTTACAGGAATCATAATGGTTTGGAAGCTGTTTTTGTAAAACATACAGAAGTTAAATCTATGCAAAATTCAATCCATTATTTTAAACAGTATTTCTTTGAAATTGAGCATCTGAATAGAACCCAAAAGCACATTAGTGATCCATTAAAGAATTCTGCCGCTAAACGTATTAATATGTTCTTACGCTGGATGGTTAGAAATGATAATGCCGGAGTAGACTTTGGAATTTGGAGAAGCCTCTCTCCTAGCCAATTATCATGCCCATTAGATGTGCATTCTGGAAATGTTGCTAGAAAACTAGGTTTATTGAACCGAAAACAAAACGATGCTAAAGCTTTATTAGAACTGGATACCAACTTGCGAAAATTAGATACACAAGATCCCGTTAAATACGATTTTGCTTTATTTGGTCTTGGAGTGTTTGAAGGGTTCTAAAATAAAAAAACGACTAATTAAATAAATATTAATCAGTCGTTATCTTATAAGTACGCAATTATTAGTGCTTCATCAATTTCTTTTTCTGGGCTTGTAGTTTTTGGAATAATTTTTCTTCACTTGCGTATTTTTTACCACTCATACCTAAACATTCACCTTCTTTTAGGCTAAAGTTCTTATTCTTACTGCAAACATAACTGCCATCTGGTTGAACAACCGAACCGTCTTTCAAAGTTACAGCATCTTTAATTGTTGCTGGCATTCCTTTAGTGTACTTAACAACTTCCCCATCTTGCATAATGACATAATCCTGATCAATCAGTTTGTCTTCTTGTGCAACTAACGATCCAGTTGATATAAATAGCACAGTAATTAATAAAAGTAATTTTTTCATAATATTTAATGTTTTTGTTTATAACCGTTTTACAATTTACAAAAATCAAGCCAAAAATTAGTGTTGCATTATCCTTTTAACCATGCACCTCTCAAATCCTGCTGCTTTTGAGTTCCATCATCATTTACCATTAATTTTCTTCCAGTTGTATAAGATTGCGTTGTTTCTGCTTTTATTACTATTTCCTCGCCATTTCTGTCAAGTATTACTTCTATATTAGTTCCAGGTTGCCACATATATACTTTCGTAAAGGTGTCAGCCGGTTTATTATTTGTAGTTGTTGCTGC
>CAYTSL010000368.1:0-2337 GCA_964440415.1 uncultured Flavobacteriaceae bacterium | reverse complement strand
CTAAAAAGGTTATTGAAGAAGTTGAAGAGGTCGTTCAATAATTTTATATCTTAATAGAAATAAAAAAACCACGCACTTTGCGTGGTTTTTTTATTATCTGTTATGGTTATTTGAATAGACCGAAAATTTCAGCATCTATCTTATTTATGATACTTCCAAGATCTTCTGGATTGGCTACAAAATCTAAATCATCTACATCTATAATTATTAATTTGCCTTTATCGTAACCATGTATCCAAGCTTCATAACGTTCATTCAATCTGCTTAAATAATCTATACTTATAGAATTTTCATAATCACGACCACGTTTATGTATTTGTTCTACTAAATTAGGAATAGAACTACGTAAATAAATCAATATATCTGGTCCTTGTACCAATGACTCCATTAAATCGAATAGGGATTTGTAGTTTTCAAAATCTCTATTTGTCATTAATCCCATGGCATGAAGGTTTGGAGCGAAAATATGGGCATCTTCATAAATAGTTCTATCTTGAATGATCTCTTTTCCGCTTTTCCTTATTTGTAAAACCTGTCTGAATCTGCTGTTTAAGAAGTAAACTTGTAAATTAAAACTCCACCTTTCCATCTGATTGTAAAAATCATCTAGGTATGGATTGTCTACAACATCTTCTAATTGTGATTCCCATTTAAAATGTTTTGCCAGAAGTTTTGTTAGTGTTGTCTTTCCTGCGCCAATGTTTCCTGCAACTGCAACATGCATAATTAATTAATTTTTAATTGGTATTGATATAGATATTCGTTGTCGTAAATATACAAGGTTTCGTTGTTTACAAAAAATGCATTTATTAACAATTTTGGCAGTTGGATTTCTAAAGGATTTGATTCATTATTTTTTAAATAGAATAATTTACTGTCTTTTTCAAGCACTAAATTTTCGTTGATAGCCACCAATTCATTAAACCCATCATTTTTTAATTTCAATATGTTAATTCCAAAATAATTGAATTTATAGAGGTAATCCTTTGTCAATAACCAGCAATAATTATAATTACTTTTTAAATCTAATACTTCACTTTGAATTGGTAAAGTACTTGCCTTTGTTGTATTTGCCTTATAGTCAAATAGTTCTAATTGTTGTGTATCCTGATTAAAAATCCATATTGTATTGTCATATCCTGTTGAAATATGAGATACGCTCCTATAATTTTTGTTTACATTAAAATCAATTTTAAATATTTCAGCTAATCTATTATCTAAAATGACCACCGAATTAAAATCTTTATAAAACAGGTTGATCTTTAAAGGGTTAAATATATTGACCGATTCAACTGAACCCAATTGCAAATTATTATAATTTAAAACATCGAAACCTACATTTTTAACAAGTGCATTGTTATTTAAATAATACGCTGAATTAAAATTATCTAGAGCAATTATACGATTGTTATTTATTTTGGTCTTACTAACAAATGTAGTCTGAATTATAGGATCAGTTTGTATTGCAAAAAACAAGATTAATAGACAAACCAAGTGTTTCATTTTAGCAAATTACAAAAAATAACACGTAGTAAATAATTAAGATAATTTTAATAATGGATACGTGAGTTACGTTTATTTTTGACTTGAATAAATTCAATTATTAATTGAATACATTACTTAATTCTTTTTCAATCTTATTACTGTGCTGAATTTCATCAGTCAACGCTCATGGTTTTCAAGGAAATTCTTATTATGAAAATAAATATATGCTAGCTTTCTAGCAAAGTAATACAAACAATATCTACATAAGCAATAGAGAATATTTTATTCAACCTCATTATCTGGTGTTTAGTGTTAAATAAAACATATAAATTTTGACTTTTAAGTATTTTATGGGATTAATTTTAGCAATAATTTCGTGCTGATATAAATAATATTTGCTAAACCTAAACAGAAAAGTTACATTTGTAACCAGACAAAACATTAATTAATTAAAAACCAAAACATTATGGAAGGATATTGTGTAAAGTGCAAATCAAAAAAAGAAATTAAAGATGGTGCAGAAGTTACTATGAAAAATGGTAGAAAAGCCATGAAAGGTAAATGCCCATCTTGCGGTACTGGTATGTTCCGTATTTTAGGTAAATCGTAACCTAAGTACTTTATAATATTTAAAAAACCTCATAACAAAATTTGTTATGAGGTTTTTTTTCTAAAGTAGGGCTTAGGCTATTCAACAAAATTAGGCCAACGGTTCATATAGTTTATAAACGCTTCACTCAACCCTTCTTTTTTTAAATAGGCTCTACTTACAGGTAAGGCTTGTGGGTTGAAATTAGGATTTTCTAAAATTCGCCTTGGAAAATTATGGTGTAAAACAGCAGATCTTCCAAT
>CAYTSL010000367.1:0-2337 GCA_964440415.1 uncultured Flavobacteriaceae bacterium | reverse complement strand
TCTTGTACATAATGCATTAAACCAGCCGCAGGATACACCTGCATTGAGGTGCCAATTATAAATAGAATATCAGCTGTTTGACAAATATTAATGGCTTCTTCCATTAAAGGAACCGCTTCACCAAACCAAACAATATGAGGTCTTAACTGATGGCCATTATCGCATGTATCACCGAGATTCAGATCTTCATTCCAATCCCTGATATCATATTCATTATAAGTGCTTCTTACTTTAAACAATTCGCCATGCAAATGGATTATGTTCGAACTGCCTGCTCGTTCATGCAGATCATCAACATTTTGAGTAACAATAGTGAGTCTGAAATCCGTTTCCAAATTAGCCAGATCAATATGAGCTTCATTTGGTTTTACTTCTAACAATTGTCTTCTACGCTGATTATAAAAGTCCAATACTAATTCGGGGTTTGCGGCAAATCCTTGAGGAGAAGCAACTTCCATAACATCATGACCTTCCCACAGCCCATTGGCATCCCGAAAGGTTTTCAATCCACTTTCGGCACTCATTCCGGCGCCTGTAAGTACAACAATATGTTTCATAGCATAAATGTATAAAAAGATTGCCTTTTTTACCTCCAGCGAATCTGTTATTATTGTTAAATTTATGATCACAAAATGATAGACTTAAAATTATTAGCTCATCTTGAGACATATTTAACCGAAAAACGTCAACAACGTTTTGATGAGGTACTTGCTCAACGCACCAAACATTTTACAGTTGCTACAGAAGACGTCTATCAACTTCACAATACTAGTGCTGTAATGAGAAGTTGTGAAGTGTTTGGTATACAAGAATTAAATGTTATAGAAGAGCGAAACTCCAAGAAAATAGATAGAGAAATTGCTCTGGGTGCACAAAAATGGGTTGATTTAAATAGATATCAATCTGTTTCAGATTGCATTACAGATCTTAAGAAGAATGGCTATCAAATTGTGGCTTCTACACCTCATACTGATGATTGTTTATTAGAGGATTTTGATGTTTCACCTAAATCCTGCATCTTTTTAGGAAGGGAGACAGAAGGGCTATCAGAAGAAGTTATGGATCAGGCCGATCGATTTTTGAAGATTCCAATGGTTGGGTTTACTGAAAGTTTAAATATATCGGTTTCGGCAGCAATTATCTTACAACATATTACTACTAAATTAAAACAAACAGACATCAATTGGCAACTTTCTGTTGAAGAGAAAAACCAAAAGAAAATGGACTGGATAAAAAATACGATTCACAGTTATGATGAAATAGTAGAACGATTTTATTCAATTAAATAATTTTTTTTACTATTCTCATTATTAAACTTTTATTGTATATTCATCATCGATTTAATAGCAATTTACTTCTCTGCCAATAGGCTTAAGGGACTGCCGTTTTATCTTTATTGATTAATCCAACAAAACCCTATTATGACTTTTATTTACATTCTTATTGGCATTGTTCTAATTATTATTTTATTAGGATTGATAGCTCCAAAAGACTACGAAGTAAGCAGGACTATAGTTGTTGACAGAGAACTTAAGGATGTCTTTCAATATTTAAAGCTAGTTAAAAATCAAGATAATTGGTCTCCTTGGAAAAAGAAAGACCCTAATATGGTACAATCATCTATTGGTACGGATGGAGAGGTTGGTTTTGTGTCAAAATGGAAGGGTAATAAAGACGTTGGAGAAGGCGAACAAGAAATCATTAACATCATTGAGAATGAATCCATCGATTCACAGTTACGTTTCTTTAAACCTTGGAAATCAGAATCTATTGCGCATATTTTAGTTAATAAGGTTGATGAAGATAAAACTATAGTGACCTGGGGTTTTGCAGGTAAGAATAAATTTCCCATGAGCATTTTTATGCTATTTATGAATATGGATAAGATGGTAGGAAAGGATTTTGAACAGGGACTGGCGGACTTAAAAAAGATTTTAGAAAAAAACTGATCATGGAACACAATATGGTAGGCTGGTTCGAGATTCCTGTTACAAACATGGAAAGAGCCAAAACATTTTATAATATAGTTTTCAATGTTAACATTCAGGTTGAGAGTTTTGGAGGTGTTCTAATGGGATGGTTTCCTTTTGCAGATGGTAGAAAGGGTGCATCTGGCTCTTTAATTCAGAATGCAGCATATATTCCCGATGAAAAAAAAGGAGTGCTAATTTATTTTTCTTCTGGTGATGTGAATGATGAATTGAGCAGAGTAGAAGGAGCAGGAGGTAATATTATTCAACCTAAAAACCAAATTTCTAAAGACATGGGATACATGGCTTTATTTATAGACTCTGAAGGGAATAGAATCGCCTTGCATTCAAGAAAATAATTTATTAT
>CAYTSL010000366.1:0-2356 GCA_964440415.1 uncultured Flavobacteriaceae bacterium | reverse complement strand
CTGGAATATTAATTGATATTCCTCATGACTTTTTTGTCAAGAACTGCGATTTTGACTTACCCGATTTTGGAAATTATGCAGTCAGTAATGTGTTTTTGCCTAAAAAGGATAACCAGCAATCTTTTTGTATTGGTGTTCTTGATAAATTTGTAATAGAACAAGGTTTAAAGGTACTCGGCTGGAGAGAAGTTCCTATTGATCGATCTGTATTAGGAGAAATAGCTGCAACTACGCAGCCTTTTGTAAAGCAAGTATTTATTGGGAAATCTGATGAAGATCAAGAAGATTTTCATTTTAATCTGAAATTATTTATTGCCCGCAAAAAAGCGGAGCATGAAATATATAGTTCTAAACTATCTGAAAGCAGTTTTTTCTACTTGCCAAGTTTATCCATTAAAACAATTATATTCAAAGGACTGCTTATCCCTCAGGATATTAAACTATTCTATAAAGATCTACAAGATCCAACATTAGTAACTCGTTTAGCCTTGGTACATCAACGATTTTCAACCAATACATTCCCAACTTGGGATTTGGCACAACCATTCAGATATATGTGCCATAATGGAGAGATCAATACCTTAAGAGGAAATCTTACCAGAATGATATCCAGAGAAGCTTTAATGAAAAGTGATTGGTTTGGGGATGAAATAAAAAATATTTTACCTGTTGTTTTAAAAGGTAAATCTGATTCTGCTTCAATGGATATGGTTGTCGAACTATTATTGATGACAGGAAGATCCTTGCCGGAAGTGATGATGATGTTAGTTCCTGAAGCCTGGGAAAAGAATACAGAAATGTCCGAAGCAAAAAAAGCTTTTTACGAATATAACTCTTGTGTTATGGAACCTTGGGACGGTCCAGCTTCAATTCCGTTTACGGATGGCAATTATATTGGTGCTGTATTAGATAGAAATGGTTTGCGTCCTTCAAGGTATTCTGTCACCAAAGATGGTTACGTAATTATGTCTTCAGAAACTGGAGTTATTGAAATTGCTCCAGAAAATATTCAGCAGCATGGCAGACTGGAACCAGGAAAGATGTTTTTAGTAGATATGAATGAAGGAAGAATTGTTAACGATGAAGAAGTAAAAGAAAAAATAGTAACAAAACGCCCGTATAGAAAATGGCTTAAGGATAAATTGGTCTTCCTTAAAGATATACCTTACAATGACTGCGCAGTCAATTTTAATGAGGAATCCTTAAGTAAGCGACAGACAATCTTCGGTTATACCAAAGAAGACATAAATACTATTATTTTGCCCATGGCTAAAAGTAGCAAAGAACCAATCGGCTCTATGGGTAATGATACTCCTATTGCAGTTTTATCAGAAAGACCACAATTGTTATTTAGTTATTTTAAACAACTATTTGCTCAAGTTACTAACCCACCTTTAGATGGGATTCGTGAAGAATTGATCACAGATATTAGTTTGACTCTTGGAAAAGATTCAAATATTTTTGACATAAGTCCGGAGCATTGCAAAAAATTAAAGATTGAGAATCCGGTCATTTCCAAACAGGATTTAGATAAAATTAAGAGTTATAAAGAATCTGGATTTAAAGCTACTACAATTCCTATATTATATGAAGTAAATAAAGGTCATAATGGACTTGAGAATGCTTTAGTGGGGCTACTTAAATCCGTAACCAAAGCAATTGATGAAGGAAGCAATATTATTATTCTATCTGATAGAAATGTAGATAAGGAAAATGCACCTATCCCTTCATTGTTGGCATGCTCTTATGTTAATAGTGGTCTGCAAACATTAGGTGAACGTTCTAAAATAAGCATAATAATAGAGTCTGCCGAACCTAGAGAGGTACATCATTTTGCTCTGCTTTTTGGTTATGGCGCCAGTGCCGTTAATCCTTATATGGTTAACGAGATTATAGAAAAAAGAGTAAAAAGGAAAGAGATTGAGGTCACTTCTTCAATAGAAGCGATTAGGAATTATAATAAAGCTGTAGGTAAAGGAATTCTCAAAGTAATGAATAAGATAGGAATCTCCACTTTGAATTCATATCGAGGTTCTCAGTTATTTGAATGTATTGGTATAAATACTAATGTTGTAGATAAATATTTCCCTAATACAGCCACTAGAATTCAGGGAATTGGCTTGCATGAAATAGAAAAAGAAATCAATAAAAGATATTCCAATGCCTATAAAGAGAGATCTATAGATGGAGATCTAGAACTTGAAATAGGCGGACAATATAGATGGCGAAGAAATGGTGAACATCATTTATTTAATCCATTAACTATAGCCAAATTACAGGAGGCTGTTAGAAGTAATAAAACAAGCATATATAAGGAATATTCAGAATTGGTAAATAACCAGTCAGAACAACTAAT
>CAYTSL010000365.1:0-2356 GCA_964440415.1 uncultured Flavobacteriaceae bacterium | reverse complement strand
TGTACTGCTCCACATACATAAGGCACGTACTTATCTATCTTTAAGGTAAAGGAATAATCTGATGCTACCGCATGAAACGTTTCTTCAGCATTTATTTTTTCAATAATCTGATCAGCAGACAATTTTAACATGTTAGTTTTGAAATAGTTTTGTTAACAGTTTGTACATGTTTCGTTCTGAAATGTCAAACCTTCCATCAGCAAAAAACAACATTTTTATATCAGCCAATAACAGA
Source organism: uncultured Flavobacteriaceae bacterium (assembly GCA_964440415.1). Taxonomy (GTDB): domain Bacteria; phylum Bacteroidota; class Bacteroidia; order Flavobacteriales; family Flavobacteriaceae; genus Site-B1. The sequence goes on along the minus strand of CAYTSL010000365.1, from coordinate 2,121 downwards.
TCAATATCCATTTTTGTATAGCTATGCTTTTTTAATCCTGCAATTATCTTTTGGATGCTTTGATAATCATTGTCATTATCAAACTCGTTACGTATTTTTTGAAAGGTATTCATATCTACTTTCGATATGATAACGTTCCTTTCTTTATTGGATACAATCATATCTGATTGCGACGCATAGAGCAGTATATAAGCAACCAATTCGTTTTTACTCCACTGTTTAGAAGTTTCCATAGTGTCCTCGTTTGTTAAACTTCCATATTCTGTCCAAGAACCATCGTAAACCGTAAGTTTATCACGTCCAGCAATGTCTGCTCCCAAAGCTAAAATACATGCTGTTATACCTGAACCACATGAAAAAATTAATTCATTATTCGAATCATCTAATTTATTAAATAAACTAATTAATTCTTCTTTACTCTTAAATTTGTTTTCATGTATCAGATCAGTATATGGAAGATTCTTTGAATTAGGTATATTTCCACTTCGTAATCCTTCTCTTGACTCTTCTACTATGCCTTTGAATCTTTCTTTAGATCGTGCATCAAGTATCAAATCATTCTCATTGTTGATAGATTCTTGAATGTCTTTAAAAAATTTGAAATATTTAGGATTATAAGTAGCTACAAAATTTCCTTTCTTGAATAGGTTGTCTTTTTTTTCTCCTGTGCTACAGTTATTCTTTAGCCATTCTGGTAAACCACCATTTAAAACTGCAACATTATTATGCCCAAAAGCTTTAAATAACCACCATGCTCTAGCACTGGAATAAATTCCATTCTCATCGTAGACAACAATGGCGCTATTTTGATTAATTCCCAGGTTTTGTGCTTCTTTAGTAAATTGATTTTCTGAAGGAACTGCATTTGGGAAAGGATCAGAGACATTACTAAATGTGTTCTTAATATCAAAAAAACGTGCTTTTGGAATTTGAATATTTATAGGATCCCCTTTCGAGTCATTTATCTTTTTCATAGTTGCATCTAGAACAATAAGATTAGATGCATCTAAATGATTATTCAGCCATTCAACTGAAACTAATGCGTTTTTTAATATAACTTCTTGAGTCACAGGTTGGGAATTAAGCTTCTTCTACTGTTTTTCGTAATCTGGAACGTCTGTCAAAAGCTTGAACTTTATCCATAACTTTACTTTCTACAAAGTCAATTACGCGTTCTTCCACTTTTACTTTATTCTTATAGACCTTATTTATGTATGTTATGCCTCCTGGTGACATGACGTTAACTTCCACAAGCATTCCACCAATAACATCAATACCAACAAAATACAATCCATCACTTACTAATTTAGGACCTATTTGTTTACAAAGTGCCTTTTCTGTTTTTGTTAATTGGTGCTTTGCAATACTACCACCTGCTGAAACATTGGATCTGTGATCGTTGCTTCCAGGAATTCGTCTCATAGCACCTACGGGTTCGCCGTTGAGAAGAAGAATTCGTACATCACCTTGATCGGCACCTTTAATATAATCTTGTAGTATCACATAATTTGAACTTCCGTCTGAATTTGTAATATAGAAATCTAACAACGAATTGATATTGCCCATTGCTGATTTCTCAATAAGTATAACACCAGAACCACCAAAGCCATTCAGTGGTTTTAAGATCATTTTATCGGCTTTAGAATCTTTAATTTGCTCAATCAAATAATTTTTATTTTTGGAAACATGTGTATTTGGAATAATATTGCTGTGAGCGTCACCAAATGCGGCCGTATACAGTTTATTATTAGCTTCTCTCATTCCATCGAGTGAATTAATAATAAATACATCATCTTTAACCGAATCTAAAAAATTAAGCATAATTGGGTCCAAAGGAGGATTAGCTCTAAAGAAAATAGCATCAAACCCAGCTAAAGGAAGCATTTCGTCTCTTAAATCTACATTTCTATAGAATGATTTTAATGAACTAGAAACTTTTTCCATTCTTCCAACAACTTTGCAGAAGGCATTGGTTACACTGTCTCGTATAGTTAAGTTTGACGGAGTGCACATGGCAACACCATGTTTTCGTTTAACACATTCTCTTATTAAGGCAAGACTCGTATCGTTTTCGGCATCAATTTGCTCCCAAGGATACATTATAAAACAAACATTCATAAT